>CALBDV010000293.1 GCA_937927565.1 uncultured Holophagales bacterium | reverse complement strand
GAACTTCCGAAGCAGGTCGGGTTCGATGGCGAGGCTGATCCGTTCGAGATCCATGAGCTGAATATTACAACTGTCCGGATCTTCCTACCGACGGCCCGGACGACGGAGGGGCCAGGGCGGAAACGGGCCGGCGGAGGGAATGGAACGGGGAACGGTCCGCAAGAGGGGGGGACCGGCCCGGCGGGCCGATCCGAGAGCGCTTCTAGCCTTCGGCCGGGCCCTCGAAACGGAACTCCGGCCAGCTCGAAGCGTCGGAGAGGGCGTCGATTCGCCCGCCGTGCAGCCGGACGATCCACCGAGAGGCCAAGAGGCCGGCTCAGGCCAGGATCAAGATCTCGTCGTATCTCCGCTGGATCTACTGGCGCACCGGCATCAGCGAAGCGCGCGTGGCGCCGTGCCGATCGACCCGGCCGCCGACGTCATCGTGCAGCTGTCGTCGTTCCGTGACCAGTCTGACTCTCCTCTTTTCCGCCCGCGCGGGCGAGCAGATCGGCCACCGTACTGACGAGAACGGCGGGGCGGACGGGCTTGTCGAGGAAGGCGTCGACCGGGACGACGTCCGGGTCGGCGCCGCACCCGAGGCCGGCGACCTTGCCGAGACTCGTGAGAATCACGATCGGCATCTTCCAGCCCAAGCGGCGGAGGTCCCGGGCCATGACGATCCCGTCGTCAGGCTGCTCCATCATCACGTCGAGGATGAGGAGATCCGGCGGCCATTCGGCCACGGCCCTCATCCCGCCGCCCCTGCTGTAGGCGGCCGCCAGGGTGTGCCCTTCCCTCTCGAGGAAGAGGCGACAGGCTTCGACGATGTCTCTATCGTCGTCGACGATCAGGATCCTCGCCATCGTGACCTCCTTGTCCCGCTCCGAGGAATGAAGCTGTCGGAATGCGATGCAGCGGGAGCGACGCCGTCGTCGCCAAGGCACTCCCGAGAAGGTCGCCGCACCGTCTCACCGACGGGCGAGCGTATCACCGTCGCCCGGGGGGTGTCACGCTTGAAGTGCTTGGAAACAGGCCACTTCTAGACCGGAATCCAGGTCCATCCCGAGCGCCCGCGGGCCTTCCGGCGGCGCTTCGTCACCCGGCCGGAGGCGCCGGGGGAGCCGTTGGCGGCGCTCCGGAAGGAAGCCGAACGGTGAAGGTCGTCCCCTTCCCCGGCTCGCTTTCGACGCTCACGTCGCCGCCGGCGAGCTCGACGACTTTCCTGACGATCGACAGGCCGAGGCCGCTTCCGGGGATGTCGCG
This sequence comes from uncultured Holophagales bacterium, assembly GCA_937927565.1. Lineage (GTDB taxonomy): Bacteria > Acidobacteriota > Thermoanaerobaculia > UBA5066 > UBA5066 > UBA5066. Next base: position 1,517 of record CALBDV010000293.1, on the reverse strand, counting down.
CGTCCTCTCGTTCCGGATGCGGACGAACTCCCCGAAAAGACGCCCGACCTCCTCCCTCGACATCCCGATCCCGGTGTCGGCGACGGCGATGAGAACGGCATCGGCGTCCCGCGAAAGCCGGACGTCGACCCGGCCGCCGTCGCGGTTGTACTTCACGGCGTTCGACAGGAGGTTGTTCAGGACGATCTCGAGCTCGCCCGGGTCGGCCACGAGCGGGGCGGGGTCGGGACCGTCCACGGCGATCTCGATGCCCCGCGCCGAGGCCGCGGGCTGGGCCGTCTCCACGGCCCGGCGGACGGACTCCCTCGCGTCGAGGGCGACCGGCTCCCGCTTTCTCTGCCCTGACTCCAGCCGGGTCAGATCGAGAAGGTCGAGGATGAGGCGGCGCATCCCCTCGATCCGGATGCGGCTTCGGCCGAGGACCTCCTCGTACCGGCCGGAGCCCGGGACGAGCATCCCCTCCCGGAGGAGATCGAGGTAGCCCTCGACGGCGGCGAGTGGCGCCTTGAGCTCGTGAAAGAGCACCGACAGGAGCTGGTAGCGGGCCTGCCGCTTCTCCTCCGCGAGCCGTCGGGACCTCCTCTGGAGGGCGAGGTAGGTCGCCGCACGGCTCACCGTCGTTCGGAGCTCGGCCGGCGTGAACGGCTTGGCGAGGAAGTCGTAGGCCCCCCGCCGGGTCGCCGTCACGGCCGTCTCGATCGTCGCGTAAGCGGTGATCATCACGACGAGCGTGTCGGCCGCTCCGGAGCCCATCCGCTCGAGGACGTCGAGGCCCGAGATGCCGGGGAGCTTGTAGTCGAGGAGGAGGATGTCGGGCGCTCCCGCCTCGCAGGCCGCGAGCGCCTCCTCGCCGGTCCCGGCCTGCGCCACCTCGAACGCGGTCTCCTCCCCTTCGTCGGGAAGCGTCGTCCGGTGCGAGGAGAGGACCCTCTCCACCGCGTCCCGGATCCCCGGCTCGTCGTCGACGACCAGGACCTTCAGCGGGCCGCCCACGACTCAGGAGCTCCGGGTCCCGCGCAGCGGGAGCCTCACGGTGAGGACCGTGCCGGTGGGCCCCACGGCAGGGTCGGCGTTCGAGACGACGTCGATGTCCCCCCGGTGCATTTTCACGATGCCGTAGCTCACCGGCAGGCCGAGACCCGTTCCCTTGCCGATCGGCTTGGTCGTGAAGAAGGGTTCGAAGACGCGGGAGAGGTTCTCCTTCGAGATGCCGGTGCCGCAGTCGGCGACCGAGAGGACGAGCGAGCCGCCCACCGCTCGAGTCCTGACGAAGACGGTCCCGCCGCCGGGCATCGCCTCGACCGCGTTGCGCACGAGGTTCGAGACCACCTGGACGATCTGGTCGCGGTCCAGCTCCACGACGAGACCCGGCTCCTCGTGGCCGACCTCGACCTCGACCTCCTCCGGCAGGACGACTCCCCGGATGCTCTGCGCGACGAGCTCGTCGACCCGGACGTCGGACAGCGAGACCTTGTTCTGCCGGGCGAAGTCGAGGAGCCCCGAGACGATCTTCTTGC
>CALBDV010000292.1 GCA_937927565.1 uncultured Holophagales bacterium | reverse complement strand
CGAAGGCGGCGGCGCGGTGGCTCGTCGGCCCGGCGAGCCCCACGAGACCCACAGACGCGAAGTGAGCCCGAACCGCTTCCTGGCGCACGCCGGCATCGAGATTCCCGTCGTCTGCGGGGCGATGTACCCCTGCTCGAACCCCGAGCTCGTCGCCGCCGTCTCCGAGGCGGGAGGAATCGGCATCGTCCAGCCGCTCACTCTCGTCTACGCCTGCAAGTACGAGTTCCGGAAGGGGATCGAGAAGATCCGCAGCCTCACGAAGAAACCCATCGGCCTGAACGTCCTCACCGAGAAATCCCTCTCGCGCGTCTACCAGAGGCGGATGGAGGGGTACATCGACGTCGCCCTGGAGCAGGGCGTCCGCTTCTTCGTCACCGCCCTCGGCAACCCGGCGTGGGTCGTCGAGAGGGTCCGTCCGTTCGGCGGCATCGTCTACCACGATGTCGTCGACCGGAAGTGGGCCGAGAAGGCGCTCGAGGGAGGTGTCCACGGTCTCCTCTGCGTCAACGACCGCGCGGGGGGGCACGCCGGATACCGATCTCCCGAGCAGCTCGTCGAGGACCTCGGTCCCCTCGGCGTCCCGCTCCTCTGCGCTGGCGGTGTGGGCAACCCGGCCGGGTTCACCCGCGCGCTCTCCCTCGGCTACGAGGGGGTCCAGATGGGGACCCGCTTCATCGCGACCGCCGAGTGCGACTCGCACGACGACTACAAGCAGGCGATCCTGCGCGCGAAGGAAGAGGACATCGTCCTCACCGAGCGGATTACCGGCGTCCCGCTCGCCGTCATCCGGACGCCGTACGTCGAGAGGATCGGGACGAAGGCGGGGCCCTTCGGGCGCCTCCTCCTCAAGGGGCGGACGACGAAGCACTGGATGCGCGCCTGGTACTCCGTCCGCTCGTTCTGGCAGCTCAAGGCGGCCATCAGGAAGGGGAGCTCGACGAAGGACGCCTGGCAGGCGGGGAAGAGCGTCGGCGAGATCGACTCGGTGCTTCCGGTGGCCGAGGTGATGGCAGGATTCGCGGCGGCGTACCGCGAGACGGCTGGATCCTGAAACGAAGAGCCCCGCCACGCTTTCGCGGGACGGGGCTCTGTTGGAAGGAGTCTCTGCGGAGGCTACCGGGGAAGGAGTGTCCGCGGGTCGTTCGTGGTCCTGTCGATGACGGCGGCGTAGGCGGCGAAGGAACCGCCGGTCGTCGACGTCGAGAGGAGGACGTTTGCGTCGCGCACGTCTCCGGTGGCGCCGAGCTCGCGCGCGAACTGCGTCTTCTGGGTCATTCCGAGCGGGGGGAGAGTCCAGGTCGTGCTGCCGAGGACGGCGCCGGATGGGGCGAAGAGAGTAGCCGTCACGTCGATGTTCGCGTTCCCGGCGTTGGCCAGGATCAGGTTCGTCCGAAAAGTGGAGTCCTCGCGGACGCCGACGATGACCTTCGGCGAGCCCGCGCTGATCAGGTCGGTCGCCGCGAAAGCCGGGACCGACTGCCCGAAGGAGCCGGTGGCCACGCAGCTGGCCCAGTCGGTGAGGACGGGTGTCGCCGTCTGCCCCATGACGGAGAGGGTCGAGACGTTCGCATTGACCTGGATCGCACCGTAGGAGCGGTCCGGCTGGCCGAAGACGGAGCCGAGGACGTCCTCGTAGGTGACCGACTGGTTCGAGCCGAGAACGTACTCGAGGGACGTCGGCCCGTTCGTTCCGGCGGCGTCGTGTCCGAGGAACTTCATCGTGTATCGGGCTTCGGCCGCTCCGCGGTTGGCGATGGAGAGGGCCGTCGTGTAGTAGGCGCCTCCCTGGCCCGGAGTCTTCGCGGAAGAGGGGAGGATCCAGGAATAGGGCGTCGCGGATCCGGAACCGATCGTCCAGCCCATGACCTCGAGGGCGAGGAGGTCGTTCGGCGTGATCTCGTCCTTCTCCCCGGGAGCGATCGACGGGTCCATGATGCCGATGTACGTCCCGGACAGCTCGTCGGCCTTCCAGTGGCTCGACTGGAATTCGTCGCCACCGGTGCCGTCGGGCCGGCCGGTCGAGAGCGCCAACGTGGTCGCTCCCTCGAAGAAGACCTGCTCGCCTCCGGAAGAGAGAACGCGGTTGGCGCTGGGGAACGTCTGGGCGGTCACGCCTGGACGGAAGCGGAAGAGGTCCCACACGGAGAAGCTGAGAGGGTCGGTTGCAGTTGGGAGTTCGGCGTAGCCCGCATACGAGGAGAAGCCGAGGACGTGCCCGATCTCGTGCACCGCGGTCGACACGAAATCGAACCGGCCCGGGCTGATCCCGTCGTCCGGGTTGAAGTCGAAGCGGATGGCCGAGTTGAAGCCGATCCTGGGCGGGACCCCCCAGTCGGACTCCTTGACCGGGTCCGCGACCGGGTCGATGAGGCCGATCGCCCGGAGCAGGGCGCTCGGGCCGTACCCGGCCTGGGTCGAGCCGAGGTCGGTGGGCAGCTGGCTCGCCGGGAAGGCAGGCGTCGCCGGCCGGTGGGCCTGCAGAGCGTCGGCGAGGAGGGCGTAGAGATCGTCCGAGCCGAGACCCTGAGACCTCGTGGAGCCGATGACGTTCTCCTCGAATGCCGTGCCGAAGTTGGTCGTCCCGAAGTCGACGTCGATGATCACCGTCACCGGAGTGCCGATTTTCGACATCCAGATGTCGGCGGCCTTCAGAAAGGCGGCCTTTGCCTCGGGATTCGCCTCGAGCTGGTCCGTCGCCCGGAGCGTCAGCGTGAGCCCGGCTGCACGGGCCGACAGGGTTCTCAGGGGAGAGATGACGTGGAGCGGGACGGAGGTCGTGCTCCGGTCGAGGACCTGGCGCTCCTTCGGCGTCGCGTCGCGGCAGACGAGACGGCCGTTGCGCAAGGCGCGGACGTGAACGTCGCCCCCGCCTGCGGCGGTCAGCCGGTGAGAGTGCCGGGCGGGCGTCGAGTCCGCCTCGACGGCAGGCAGGTAGAGAAGCGCCGCGAGGGCGAGGGCGAGGTGGGGGATCTTCGTTCGCATGAGTCCTCCTGCGGGGTGCGTTTCCCGACCGGTGGGACCGGGCCGTGGCCCCGTGGGTTCGGGGAGTCTACGGCAGCCCGCAAGCCGTTATCCTCAGGAGTGTCGAAAGGCACAGAAATCCCATGGCCTCTTCGCATCCTTCCCCGAGCTTCCTCGACCTCATCTCGCCGGATTTCGCCGTCCTGAGGGGCCACCCGATTCCCTTCGGCGCGACGCCGACCGGGCGAGGCGTGAATTTCTCCGTCTACGCCCGCCATGCCACGGCGGTCTCCCTCGTCCTCTTCGCGCCGGGAGAAGAGCACCCTGCCGCCGAGTTCCCGCTCGACCCGCGCTACAACCGGACCGGAGACGTCTGGCACGCGCTCCTTCGGGGACTCGACCCGGCGGTGACGTGGGCCTGGCGTGCGGAGCGCTCGGCCGAGCCGGGCGCGCCGTGGCACCGCTACGGGACGTCGCTCCTCCTCGACCCGTACGCGCGGGCCGTGGCGGGCGCGGCGAGGTGGGGCGCGCCTCCCAGCCCCGGCGAGGAGACGCCGTGGGAGGGCGTCCGGGCGCGGCGCGGCGTGGTGGCCGCGAAGGAGTTCGACTGGGGCTTCGACCAGCCGATCGACCGGCACCTCGCCGACTCGATCATCTACGAGCTCCACGTCCGCAGCTTCACCCGGCACCCCTCGTCCGGCGTCGCGCACCCCGGGACCTTCCGCGGGCTCGTGGAGAAGATCCCGTACCTCGTCGAGCTCGGCGTCACGGCGGTCGAGCTGATGCCGGTGACCGAGTTCGAGGAGAACGACAACGAGAGGCGGAACCCGTTCACGGGCGAGCGGCTGAAGAACCTCTGGGGCTACCACCCGATCTCCCTCTTCGCTCCCCGCACGGCCTACGGCGCGAGCCCCGAGGCGGGCGCCGTCGTCGACGAGTTCAAGGAGATGGTGAAGGCGCTGCACGAGGCGGGGATCGAGGTGATCCTCGACGTCGTCTTCAACCACACGGGCGAGGGGGACGAGAAGGGGCCGACCCACTCGTTCCGCGGCCTCGACAACTCGACCTACTACATCCTCGACGGAGAGGGGCGCTACGCGAACTTCTCCGGCTGCGGGAACACCTTCAACTGCAATCACCCCGTCGTGAGGGACCTGATCCTCGACTCCCTCGCCTACTGGGTGACGGAGATGCACGTCGACGGCTTCCGGTTCGACCTCGCCTCGATCCTCGGGCGCGGGCGCGACGGCTCGGTCCTGACGAACCCGCCGCTCCTGGAGAGGATCGCGGCCGATCCCGTCCTCGCGAACACGAAGCTCATCGCCGAGGCGTGGGACGCGGCCGGCCTCTACCAGGTCGGCCACTTCCCGAACTGGGGGCGGTGGGCCGAGTGGAACGGGAGATACCGCGACGACCTGCGCCGCTTCCTCAAGGGAGACGAAGGGATGGTGTCGCTCCTCGCGACGCGTCTCTCCGGCAGCGCCGACCTCTACCAGGGGGGCGGCCGCGCGCCGCACCACTCCATCAATTTCGTCACGAGCCACGACGGCTTCCCGCTCGCCGACCTCTTCTCGTACTCGCACAAGTACAACGAGGCCAACGGCGAGGGAAACCGCGACGGCGGAGACGACAACCACTCCTGGAACTGCGGTCACGAAGGGTCCGGCGCGCCGCCCGAGGTCGAGCGGCTCCGCCGCCGGATGGCCCGCAACGCCTTTGCGCTCCTCCTCGTCTCGCAGGGCGTGCCGATGATCCTCTCCGGGGACGAAGCGGGGAGGACGCAGTCGGGCAACAACAACGCCTACTGTCAGGACAACGAGACCTCCTGGATCGACTGGGGCCTCGCCGAGAAGAACGCCGGCCTCGTCCGATTCGTGAAGACGCTCATCCGCTTCCGAAAGGGGAACCCGCTCCTGCGTCGCCGGAGCTTCGTCCCGGAGGGGCCGGGCTCGGCCCCGGTGACGTGGCACGGGCACGTGCCCTTCCGGCCCGACTGGTCGCAGGGCGCGACGTGCCTCGGGATGCACCTGAAGGACCCCGCACGCGGGGACGACGTCTACGTCGTCACGAATGCGTACCACGAAGCGCATGGCGTCGTCCTGCCTCCGCCCTCGGAGGGGCGCCGCTGGCACCTCCTGGCCGACACCTACCGGGAACCGCCGGACGACGTCTTCGAGGAAGGGCGGGAGCCGCTCCTCGCCAACCCGCAGCGCCTCGAGGTGGGGCCGAGATCCGTCGTCATCCTCACGGGCAAGCGGCCCTGAACGCAGGGAGAACCCTGAGGGCGTTGTCCGCGTAGACAGCGGAAAGCGCCGCGGTCATCATCGCGCGCCGGAGAACCGCATGAAGATCCGCTCCCCGCGCGTTGGCGCGCTCGTCACCGTCATCGTCGTCGTCCTCGCCGTGGCCCTCGTCCCGGGCCCTGCGCCCGCGGCGTCCATCGGCCCGGAGAGGCCCGCCCCCGCGGGCGAGCTCCTCCTGAAGCTGAAGAGGCTGAAAACCCTCGGGAGCGTCCTCTACGTTGCGGCGCACCCCGACGACGAGAACACCGCGATGATCGCGACCCTCGCCGAGGGGCGCCTGATGCGCACGGCCTACCTCTCGGTGACGCGCGGCGACGGCGGCCAGAACCTGATCGGGTCCGAGCTCGGCCCCGCGCTCGGCCTCATCCGGACCCACGAGCTCCTCGCGGCCCGCCGGATCGACGGCGGCGAGCAGATGTTCACGCGGGCGGTCGACTTCGGCTACTCGAAGACCGCCGAGGAGACGTTCCGCATCTGGGGGCGCGACGAGGTCCTGCGCGACGTCGTGAGGGCCGTCCGCACGTTCCGTCCCGACGTCATCTTCGCGCGCTTCCCGGAGACGGGAGACGGCGGCCACGGCCACCACACCGCCTCAGCCGTCCTCGCGCGCGAGGCGTTCCGGGCCGCGGGCGACCCGACGCGCTTCCCGGAGCAGATCGAGGAAGGGCTTTCCCCCTGGAAGCCCCGGCGCCTCTTCTGGAACGGCTGGCGGCGCGACGGAAAGCCGATCGAGGGGTCCATCCCGTTCGAGATCGGCGACTACAGCCCGGCCCTGG
>CALBDV010000291.1 GCA_937927565.1 uncultured Holophagales bacterium | reverse complement strand
GATCCGCTCCCCGGAGCCCGGGGAGTGCCCGATCTGTCACATGAACCTCGAGCCCATCCCCGAGGAGCGGCGTAACGCGCCCGCGGCCTCCTCAGCCCAGGCGAACCAACCCGCACCGTCTGCATCAAGTCCGTCGAACGTCACGCCCGTGACGTTGAGCGAAGAGAAGCAGCGGGCCGTCGGGCTCGCCACGAGTGTGGTGGAGAGCGCAGCCGTCGGCGATCGTTTGCGTGTCCCCGGCGTCATCAGCGCACCGGAAACGGGCCTCGCACAGGCGCGCGTACGCGCTCCGGGGTTCGTCGAGCAAGTCGCCGTTCGACAGACAGGCGTGCGCGTGACCCGAGGTCAACCGCTCGCGTTCATCTACAGCCCTGAGATCTATCGCGCGCAGGAGGAGTTCCTTGCTGCCACGCGCTGGAGCGGTGCCGCGAGCGGAGACGGCACCGCACCAACGGGTGCCGCTGACATCGCAGCCGCCGCGCGCCGCGCGCTCGAGCTCCTCGGGCTCAGCACGACCGACATCGAGGAGATTACTCGGACGGGAAGACCGATCCGCGCGGTCCCTGTCCGCGCCCCAGCATCTGGCTACGTAACGCGGTTCAACGCAGTGCTTGGCTCGCGCGCAGAGCCTGAGATGGTGCTCTACGAGATCGCCGATCTCTCGAACGTCTGGGTTGTCGCTAGCGTTCACGAGCGCGACCTGAACGCGATGCGCGTCGGCATGACCGCGCGCTTCACGACGACGAACACCCCGGCGGAGCCGCTGAGCGGGCGCGTGGACCTCATCGAGCCGCTGCTCGAGGAGTCGACGCGCACCACGCGGGTGCGTCTCGTCGTCCCCAATCGCGACGGGCGTCTTCGACCCGGCCAGTTTGGCGAGGTCGAGTTCGAGCTCCCCGCCTCGCCCGGGCTCTTCCTACCGCGCGACGCCGTGATCCGTACCGGCGAACACGAGTACGTGTACGTCGCGACGAGCGCGGACCGTTTCGAGCCTCGCGTGGTTCGGACCGGCCTCGCGCGAGAGGGCCGCGTCCAAGTGCTCTCCGGCGTGGCCGAGGGCGACCGGGTGGTGACGCGCGGAAGCTTCATGCTCGACTCCGAGAGTCGCCTCCAGGCGTCTCTGGCCGCAGCCCCGGCGCCAGCCTCGGGTTCACAGGGCGGTTCCGCCGACCAGGGTCCTTCGTGCGAGACGGAGTTCGACCAAGAGAGCCAGCCCGACAAGTACCGACAGTGCCGCGCGTGCGAGCGGCAGCACGCGGGTATGGGCAGCATGGTCGCGGATTGCAAGAACGCCATTCCAAGGCCGTGGAGGTGATGCCGTGATCGGCTGGCTCATCGACGCTTCGGCGAAGAATCGTGCGCTCGTGCTCTTCGCTGCGATCGCGCTCGCTGTCGCGGGCGTGACCGCGATGCGCAACATCAAGCTCGACGCGATCCCCGACCTCTCTGACCCACAGGTCATCGTCTTCACCGAGTGGATGGGGCGCTCACCCACGCTCGTCGAGGATCAGGTCACCTATCCTCTCGTCACCTCGCTGCTCGGCGCCCCGCACGTCGTCGACGTGCGGGGCCAGACGATGTTCGGCATGAGCTTCGTGTACGTTGTCTTCGAGGAGGGGACCGACCTCTACTGGGCCCGCTCTCGGGTGCTCGAGTACCTGAACACCGTTCGAAGCCGGCTCCCTCCAGATGCGAACACCCGCATCGGCCCGGACGCGACGGGCATCGGCTGGGTGTACCAGTATGCGCTGGTCGATCGGACAGGACGGCACGACCTCGGGCAGCTCCGCACGCTGCAAGACTTCTCGCTTCGCTACGCGTTGACGAGCGTCCCCGGTGTAGCCGAGGTCGCGTCTGTCGGAGGCTACGAGCAGCAGTATCAGGTCACTGTCGATCCGGTTCGCCTGCGCAACTTCGGCCTCTCAGTCTCGGACGTGGTTCAGGCTGTGCGGCGCTCCAACAACGACGTCGGAGCTCGCGTGCTCGAGATGTCCGAGCGCGAGTATTTCGTTCGTGGTCGCGGCTACCTCACGCGCGTCGAGGACATCGAAAACATCGTCATTCGAGCGGAACGGGGGACCCCCGTGCTGGTTCGCGACGTCGGCCACGTAACGATGGGCGGCGACATTCGGCGCGGCGCCGCCGACTTCGACGGCCAGGGCGAGGCGGTGTCCGGCATCGTCGTCATGCGCTACGGCGAGAACGCTCTCGACGTGATCGGACGCGTCGAGCGCAAGCTCGAAGAGCTGCGGCCGACGCTGCCGGAGGGCGTGGAGGTCGTGCCGGTTTACAACCGCAAGCACCTCATCGAGCGCGCGATCGACACGCTAAAGAGCGCCCTGACCGAGGAGATGATCGTCGTCGCGCTGGTGATCATCCTCTTCCTGCTGCACCTGCGAAGCGCGTTGCTCCCGATCATCGCGCTCCCGCTCGCGGTCGTCACGGCCTTCATCCCCATGTACTTCCTCGGCATTCCTGCGACGATCATGTCGCTCGGTGGGATCGCGATCGCCATCGGCGCGACCGTCGACGCTGAGATCGTCATGGTCGAGGCGGCGCACAAGAAGCTGGAGCATGCTCCCAAGAACCTGAGTCACACGGAGCGGGAGAAACTCCTCGCCGAGGCCGCACGAGAGGTGACTCCAGCGATCTTCTTCTCGCTCCTGATCATCGCCGTGTCGTTCCTGCCGGTGTTCGGTCTCACCGGTCAAGCTGGACGCCTCTTCAAGCCGCTCGCGTACACGAAGACGTTCGTGATGCTGTCCGCGGCGCTCCTCTCCGTCACCGTGGCGCCAGCCCTTCGTGACTACCTGATCCGGGGGAAGATCTTCTCCGAGGCGCGCCACCCCGTTTCTCGCGTCATTCGGAAGGTCTACGAGCCCTTCGTGCACGTAGCGCTGCACAACCCGAAGACGACCGTGCTCATCGGCGTCATGGCGCTCGTGTCGGCGCTGCCCATCGCGCAGCGGCTTGGCTCGGAGTTCATGCCGCCGCTCGACGAGGGCGACCTTCTCTACATGCCCACTACCTTCCCGAACATCTCCATCGAGGAGGCTCGACAGCAACTCCGCAGGCAAGACGAGGTGCTGCGAAGCTTTCCAGAGGTCCAGTCGGTGCTCGGCAAGATTGGGCGCGCCGATACGCCCACGGATCCAGCGCCGCTCTCGATGGTCGAGACCGTCGTTCAACTAACGCCGAGAAGCGAGTGGCGCACGAAGTACGTCCGGCGCTGGTACGTCGGGAGCACGCCCGAGTTCATGCGGCCGGTGCTCAACTGGCTTCAGCCCGAGTTCGTGCCCATGACCCGCGAGGATCTCGTCCAAGAGATGAACGCGCGACTGCAGCTGCCCGGCTGGACGAACGCTTTCACGCAGCCGATACGCAATCGCGTAGACATGCTCACGACCGGCATTCGCACGCCGATCGGCATCAAGGTCTACGGCACCGACCTTGCGGAGATCGAGCGTGTTGGGACGTCGATCGAGCGCATCCTTCACGAGGTCCCCGGCACCCGCAGCGTGCTCTTCGAGCGCTCCGTCGGCGGCCTCTACGTCGACGTCATCCCCAACCGCGAGAGCCTCGCGCGCTACGGCTTGCAGGTCGAAGCCGTGAACGAAGTGATCGAGTCTGCGCTGGGAGGGCTGCCCATCACGACCACCGTCGAAGGGCGAAACCGCTTCACGGTCAACGTGCGCTACGCCCAGGACTTCCGCACGAGCCTCGACGCAGTCCGCGACGTGATGATCCCAGTGCCAGCAGGCATGGCGACGGCAGCCAGCAACGGAATGAACGGCGACTCCGCCCCGCCTAGCGCCGCGAGCGTCGCTGTTCCCGCACAGATACCGCTCGGCACAGTGGCGGACGTCCGCGTCGCCTCGGGTCCCCCCATGATCCGCGACGAGGCGGGGCTTCTCGTGGGCTACGTGTACGTCGACATCGAGGCGGACCGCGACGTCGGCAGCTACGTCGACGACGCCAAGGCCGCCGTGGCGCGCGCGAGTGCAGCCGGGGCGCTAAGCATCCCTGCGGGCTACTACATCAAGTGGACCGGTCAGTACGAGCTGCTCGCCGACATGGAAGCGAGGATGAAGCTCCTCATCCCGATCGCGCTGCTCATCACGATCGTACTGCTCTACCTCCAGTTCAAGAGCTTCACCGAGGTGCTCATCGTCCTGCTCTCGGTGCCGTTCGCGCTCGTGGGCAGCGTCTGGGCGCTGTGGCTCCTCGGTTACAACCTGTCGACGGCGGTCTGGGTCGGCGTCATCGCGCTCGTGGGGCTCGCGGCGCAAACCGGCGTCGTGATGATCGTCTACATCGACCACGCGTACGAGCGGCGATTCCGGGCGGGAAGGATCAACACGCTCGAGGACATCATCGAGGCGCACTCGGAAGGAACGATTCAGCGCGTTCGTCCGAAGCTGATGACGGTGAGCACGATGCTCATCGGGCTCGTCCCGCTGCTCTGGGCACAGGGGTCCGGCGCCGACGTCATGAAACGCATTGCCGCACCGATGGTCGGCGGGCTTGTCACTAGCGCCTTCCTCACACTCGAGATCATCCCCGTCATCTACACGTATTGGCGGAACGAGCAGCTCCTCTGGCGTCGACTCGACGAGCGCGCGTTCCCGATCTTGCAGTGGCTCCAGCGCAACGTCATCGCACTGAAGGTCGCCGCGGCGCTCGGGCTCGGTTGGGTGGCGATGAAGTTGTACGTCGAGTCGCCGCCGCCGTGGGTGCGAGCCTCACGCTGGCGGGCACGGCCAGTGCGCAG
>CALBDV010000290.1 GCA_937927565.1 uncultured Holophagales bacterium | reverse complement strand
TGAAAGAGCTTGCTCTCTTCGGCGGCCCGCGTTCGCAGATCGATGGTGACACCTGTCGCCACGCCAGTCATTCTCGATCGATCCCAGTAGGGGGGCGCGTTGGCGGCCGCAGGAAGGCCGGCGTCATCGGCAAGGAACGAGTCGAGGAAGGCCGTGGCGCCGCGGTGCGATGCGGTTCCGAATGCGAGGTCCACTGAGCCCGGATCCGCACCGTGAGATAGCGCCCGAGAGCGCAGCGCCCCCTTAAGCGACGACCCCGGGACGTACGGGCGCCAGAGGTGATCGGTGATCACCGTATTGACCTCGACGGCGTCTCCCTGGAGGCCACCGGGCAAATTTTGGTACACGCCCCGGTCCTTCGATGTCTCCCCAGATCCGATATGCAGCGCGCTCCCTTCGCGGACGGTAAGAGTTCCTTCGATTCGCCAGCGCGTCATGCGGCACCCCCTTCCGGCCCGGCATTACGATCCCAGACCGCGGGGAAGCCGACTTCGGTGTACGTTGCTTCGCCCGCGGCGTTCCAGTCTCGGTGAACGGACAGGTCGAGAGCGATCTCCCCCCAGCCGTTCTCGGGAACGAACGGGCAGGTCTTCCACTTAGGCTCGCCGCCGCCGAGTCCATTCGGAACGGGAAGGCCCTTCTTGAGCCATTCGCCGATCATCGCCTGTGCCTGTTCGGCGTCCCCTGGCGCGTGCACGACGAAGACACTCCCGGCGGTCGTGAGGAGCCACGGGGCGTACGGCTTTCCCGGGCGAAACCTCTTCCAGAGGTACCTGCCACCGAGAAGGCGCTGCCGAGCGAAGAAGCGAACGAGGCGAAGTCTCCCGCCGGAGAGGCCGTGCCAGGCGGTTTCGTAGAAAGAGCGCAGATCGCGTGCCCCTGCGCCGGGCGGAAGTGTCGCGGGATCGCCGAGGAGGACGTCGGACTGTAGCGTGAGGACGAAGAGACCTTCCTGGCTAGCGGAGCTCCCTGAGACCACAGCATTGCCCGGGTCGTTCTCCGGGATCGACACCTTCGCGTGAGCGTCGGTCTTGCCGACTCGCCGGAGCCCGATCGTCGTGAGGAGGTCGCGAAGTTGCGCGGCGACGGCAGCGCGCCGATCTTCCGGTACTCCATGCAGGAGAGCCAACCCACGCCACGTCACGGCCTCGGGCCGGAGCATCTCGAGTGCGAAGAGGACTCCGTCTTTGACTGCCCCGGTGTCTGGGTCGATCGCTGTGTGGACGCGGAGCTCGCGCTTGAGGCACGCCCAGCCGAAACCGTGGAGGACGTCCGACTCTTCCTTCCAGTCGGCTGCGAACTCGGGGGCCCTTCCGGCGAGGAGGAACGGCCCGGCAGCATGGGCAGCGTCGGAGAGACGCGTCTTTCCGTCTGCGTCCTTCCACTTCACGAGCGATAGCGGCGGCCGCACGGGACGGCGGGGGGCCGGTCCATCCTCTGGGGCGGTGGCCGGGAAGGCATTCGTGAAACGGATTGCGGCCAGGTTCACGGCAAGGTCTTTCCACCGGTGCAGTTGCCGCGCGCACTCTTCGCCGACCGGCGCCCCGGGCACGCGCCCCGCGAGGAGATTGAGGGTCGTCGCGAGCGCCCCCTTCAGCGCTCCGCCCGGGATCTCATCCGTAGACTCGAAGAGATTCGCGACAGGCTGGGCGGCGGGGAAGCAGACCGGTTCCTCGAACGTCACGCAGAGCGGAAGCGTCGCGGTCGGGGCCCCGTCCGGGACGACCTGAGCGACATCCACGGGATTCCGTTTCTCCGCGACCTCGACGGCGAGCGTTCGCCCGAATCCGACGGTCTTCTCCGAGCCGAAAGCCGCAATCCAGCCAAGGCCGGCCCGAAGCTGCAAGAGCGCTGCGTCGGCTTCCGCCTCGTCTCGGGCGAAGAGCTCGAGCTTCCCGACGAAGGAGGCTTCTTCGCCAGGGAGGAACGGTGCCTCGGCGACCTTGAAGTGTCCCTCTTTCACGGAGCCAAGCTCGTCGTCGATCTCGATCCGGTAGAGCCGGCCACCCGATCTGTCCTCCGCGAGGAAGTCAGCTATCCGGAGCCGGCCTCTCTGTGGCACGCCCCCGCCACCGATCTCGCCATCTCGGTCCTGACCCCCTCCGAGGAGGCTCCCACTCGGGTCGGGGAATGCACCTTGCGCGAACCGAGCGAGCTCCGCCCAAGCGTGCCGGAGGGTCCCCTGGACAAGTGTTCCCGGCATGAGGAGCTTGCCGCCTGAGCGGGCGGCAGGTGCACTGATCCCTGGGGCGAGAGGTGTCGATGAGCGCGTGAGGACGGGCCCCTGAAGCTTCAGCGTGACGGTCCAGGTGACGTCGAGCATGGCTTTCAGCCCTCCAGGTAGTCCCAGGTTTCAGCGAAGTGAAGCCACGGGGAGAAGCCCGGGCCGCCCCCGAGTGCATCGAGGAGCCGGTGAAGCGCCGTCCGGGTGGGCTCGTCAAGCTCCCGTTCCCCCCAACTCGCCGTCTCGAGCGCGCCCTTCTCGTTACCCCCGTAGAAGGCGGCGACGGCGTCGTGGAGCTTCTTGCGCGGGAAGGTCTCGAGGACGACCTTCGCGGCGGCGAGCGCCGAGCTGACCTTCTCGCCGTCGAGCCTGAGCGACCCGGCCGGAAGCCCTTGTCGGCGACGTTTGGAATGCTCGTCGAAGTCGGGCCCCACGTGGTCGAAGGACTCCAGGACTTCGTAGGCCACGAGGTTCTGCTTCCTTCCGTCTACCCCTTCGGGCTCTTTCGAGGTGTCGCCCTTCGCCACTTCGTCGCAGAGCTTCCTCGCCAGGCGCCTGACCTGTAGGAGCGGCGCTGAGTCGTGGCAGAAGACGACGCCGGCTGCGTGCTTCAAGTACTCGCCGTCGTTCCCCATGGGCACCGCCCAGCTCGCGGCTGCGTCGTAGAAGCTCGCCAGCGTCCTCCAGCCTCGCCACCCGGGAACGACGAGGAGAAGGTCGTCTCCGCCCCAGAGGAGGATCTCGATCCGGAGCTTCTTAGGGGTATCGGCGGTCCTGAAACCGTCGTCCGTCGCGGCGGCAACGAGGAAGTCCTCCAGCCAGTGGTTCCGGAGTTCCTGGATCGCTTCGTCCCACATTCGCTGCTGCACCGGTGACTGGCAGAGCCTGTTCTGGTGGCCGCTGAAACCATTCCCGTCGATGTAGATCACGGCGACCTTCCGGTCTGAGGGCTTCCCTTCGTTTCGGCCGGCAAGTGACTTGAGGTCGTCGGTGAAGGTGAGGCCCTTCGCGACTGGGGCGAAGCGCGAGAAGACCTTCTGTCGTTCCTGGCGGCCGTAGGAAAGGCGGGCATGGACGGATGCACTCACCGGGCCCTCGTCGCACATCCTCGCGGCAGGTCGGACCTTGTCGAACGCGCAAGGCCCTCCAATGAAGTTCTCGAGATCCGGAAAGGCGAAGGACGGCGAGCGCATCTGCCGCCAACGAACCTGCGCGAGGAGTGCCTCTCTCTCGGGCTTCCACCCGCCCTCGGCTGTCGCCGGCGTGACGTCGACCGCGAAGGTCATGTGATTGAGCGCGCCTTGCTGAAGGAGGGCCTCCACGTCGTCGCGCACTCCGGCGGCATCCGCGTCGTCCTTCCCCTCGAAGGCGAAGACGCCTGCGGAGGCGCCCTTGCTGAGGGTGATCGACCCCGGCCGGTTCTCAGCGAGCCACGATTCCACCTTCAACGGCCCCACGAGGCACATGAGACCCGAGCCCCGGATCACGCTGACCTGCGACGTGTCGTCGAAGACGGAGGAGAGGTTGATTGCCTCCGCCCTCAGGAAGTACCTACTCATCGCTCTCCTCCTCCGCGGCCCTGCGGGATTCTCGAAGCCCGGCGGTTTCATTGCGAGGCCGCATCGCTATCGCCAGTCCATCCAACCCATCACGTCGTCGGTCCTGGCCGAGAGGACGATCGTGGCCATCAGCGACACAGCCCCGAGACCGATCGAAGCGGTCCATTTCCATGCATCCGGGACCACTTGAGCCGTCGCGAGCGCGATGCCGACCGGGATTGCCAACGTCGCCACAACCTGCAGGCCCGCGGCGGTCTTCGCGTGTCGCAGGTTCACCCTCGACGACAGGTACTCCTCACTCGCCCGGATCTCCTGTTCCACTTCTTCGAAGAGCTCGTCTACGTCGAGCTGTCTGCGAGCCAGGGTGTACATCTCGATGCCCTGTTGCTGGTTCGAGATGAGAGGGAATCGGTAGAGGTTGGTGAGAAGCGCGAAGGCCCACCGGAGTTTCTGGAACTCCTCGTGAAACGCTTGCTGGTCTTGTCGCTTCTTCTGTCGAGCCTGAGCGGAGATCTCGCTGAGCCTCTGGCTGAAGCGGAACGTCGAGACCCGCAAGTAGAGCAGCAGGAGGACCTGATCGAAGTAGATGTCTCGAAAGTGCTTCCAAAGTGGGGGATCCTCTTTTGGTGGGAGGATGGCTGCGCCCGCATGCTGGCTGTAGCCGTACCAGCTCCCCTCGTGTGCCCACCTCAGGTAGGTCGCCGCCTTGATCCAGTCTCTCTCGAATCGACTGACGATTGAATGGGATCCTTCCGGCGTATCTGCCGGAGGATCGATGTTCACAAGGCGGAGCCAGTGGCCGAAGAGATGCGGCGCGCGAACATCGCGTCCGAACCGTTGAGAGAGGCTCCCTGCACCTGCTCCCTCACCGTCGCCGCTTCCCATCACTCCGCACGTCCAGACGAAGGCGCGGTTGTCGGCATAGACGACCCAACCCAAGCCGTTCACCTCGGCGGGTCTGGCTTCCGCCTTCGGCTCTTCGATCGCCTTGCCGGATCGCACCCATTCTCTCGTCGTCTCTATCGAGGTCGGCGATACCAACCAATATCGGGTGGACCCCTTCGACGACCCGAGCTCCAACGGGAGCCGGAGAAGTGCTTCCCAGCGCCGAAGATGGCCATCGTTCGTTAGTCGGAAGTTCCTGGCCGAGAAAGACGGTATCCCACTGATAAGCCATCGCTTGTGGC
>CALBDV010000289.1 GCA_937927565.1 uncultured Holophagales bacterium | reverse complement strand
GAGGCAAAGGCGCCCGGTTGGTTTCCCGGCCGCGGCTTCCGGCGAGGAGACCCTCGCGGGAAGGCTCGGCACGGACCTGGCCGCCGCGGTCAAGTCCGAAATTCGCTTCCCGGCTCTCGACGAACCCGCCGCCCGCCTGGCCGCCAGGTTGACCTGGCGCGAGCAGACGTGGCCGATCGCGGTGGAACACGGCGGATGGGCGAACGTCGGGGAGCCCGGCCTCAAGGGACCCGAGCGGCTCCGCGGAGCCGCCTGAACGGTATGCTGTCCGCTGGAAACAGTGGCCGTCGGGGGCGACGGCCACCGACCGTTCAGAGGTTGCGCGGAGAGTGCGCAGGGGGATGAGGATGCCAGCCATCAAGTTCGTCCGCTCGAAGGCGACCGGCGGGCTCTCGGCGATCACGGGAATGGAGATCTCCTCCATCCTCTGTCCGGCGCTCTTCCGCGAGCTCGCGGGGCTCCACGAGGACGCCCCTCCCGCCGCGCTTTCCAACGCCTGCCACGACCGTTGGACGAATCTGGCGAATGTCCTCGGGGCGACACCCGAGCCCGTGGAGCTCCTCCTCGTCGTCTCGGGCGGCGAAAAGCAGGATTCCGCGGGAGCGGGTGCCGCCGGTACCGCGCTCTTCGCCATCGGCCGCGGCGTCGACCAGAAGTCCGCGGGCAGGGCCAGTGTCCGCCCCTTCCACGCGCTGAAGACCCTCGCGTCCACCACGCTCGACTTCGTCGACTTCGAGGAGGTGTGGGACGTCAACCGTCTCGCGACGCTCCTTCAGTTCAGCCAGGCACCGCACGTCCTCGAGATCCGCCGGCGCGTCGAGCGGTTTTCGGTCATCCAAGGCATGCCCGTGCTCGGGTTCGGCAGGAGGAGAGTCGAATTCCTGCCCGACGTTCCCTTCCCGGAACCGTTCGACGACGCGGGGCGAAAGGAGCTGAGCCTCTTCCATCTCTTTCCGTGGGTTCCCAGCGACGACCCCTGGCACCGCCTCCTCCAGGTCCTGAATGCCGAAGAGGAAACGTCGGCCATCGTCGTCCACGCCCTCGGTCTCGCCAGCGCTCCCCCGGGGGCGCTCGACTCCACCCGGGCCGCGCTCGCCACGGCCGGGGAGATCCGTCACGGAGCCGGGCAAAACGGCCGCCTCGACGGGGTCCTGCTCGAGGAGGCCGAGCTGCTCGGAAGGGAGATTCACCGCCGCCTCGTCAGCCTCGGAGGGCGCGTCGTCGCCGCGCGGATCTTCATCGCCGGTCGCAAGCCCCCGTCTCCCGCGCTCGTGGCGACGCTTCTCGACTCCATCGACGATGCCTCCACCACGAAGGAGCAACGGGAAGACCTGCTGTCGCTGCTGGGAGGAGCACGGACCTCTGTCGCGCGCGCGGCCGACATCCTCGCTCCGCTCGACGGTTCTCCGGCCGACGTCCTCTTCTCACCCCGCGAGGCGAGCGCCTTCCTTCGGACCGCGATGCCAGGCGCCGTCGAGCTTCCCGGCCTCGTCGTCTCGCGCGCCCGAACCTCGCGCTTCCAGGGCACGGCCGGCAGCGACGCCCCACTGGGGACGAACGTTCACCGCGGCGAGCGGAAGGACGTCGCCATGGACGAGCCCGCCCGGTTCCGCCACACGTACCTCGTGGGCCAGACCGGGACCGGCAAGTCGACGCTGATGCAGCAGATGATCCTCCACGACATCCGTGCCGGGCGCGGCGTCGGGGTCATAGACCCGCACGGGCCCCTGATCGAGGGCGTCCTGCGTCAGCTCCCCCCTGGGCGGCTCCGGGACGTCGTCCTCGTCGACGTGACGGACGTCGAGCGACCGATCGGCTTCAACATCCTCAAGATCGACGAGAGCGACCCGCGCGAATACCGGCGGGTACGGGACCTCCTGATCGACGACCTCTACAGCTATCTCGAACGGATCTACGACATGAAGATCGCCGGGGGGCCGATCTTCGAGACGCACTTCCGCGGCATGCTCGGGCTCCTCATGGGGGGTGAGAAGCCTCCCGCCGAGCTCGTCCCGAACCTCATGCTCTTTCGCTCTCTCTACGCCAGGGGCGAGATGAGGTCCCGGCTCCAGGCGCGGGCGGAGGCGACGGACCCGGTCCTCGCCGAATTCCTGCGCGAGGCCATCGCCACCAAGGGCGAGGCGGAGATCCAGAACGTCGCTCCCTACGTCACAAGCAAGTTCACGCGATTCGTCTCGGACACGGCTCTTCGGAACATGACCTGCCAGAGCGCGATGGTCGACTTCCACGGGATCGTCGAGAAGAAGAAGATCCTCCTCGTTCACGTCGCGAAGGGACGGTTCGGCGAATACGCGGCCGGCCTCCTCGCGAGCCGGGTCGTCTCCGGAATCAGCGACGCCGTTCTTCGCCGCCGGACGGGGGCCCACGCCTCGCCGTTCTTCCTCTTCGCCGACGAGTTCCAGCTCGTGGCCGACGAGCGGTTCGCAGAGCTCCTCGCCGAGGCGCGGAAGTTCGGCCTCGCGCTCACCCTGGCCCACCAGTTCGTCGAGCAGCTTCCCGAGAAGGTCCTGACGGCCATCCTCGGCAACATCGGCACCGTCGTCACGCTGCGCGTCGGCCCGCGCGACGCCGAGGCCCTCGCACCACTCTTCCGACCGGTCTTCGACGCGGGCGACCTCTCCTCGCTCGCCAACTTCCACGCCTGCGTCCGTTCTTCGGGAGGGCTCGGCCACGTCCCGTTCAGCGTTCAGATCTCGCGTCCCGAGGAAGGCGACCCCGACGTCGCCAGCGCCGTGCGCAAGCTCTCGAGGGAGACCTACGGCCGGCCCCGCGACGAGGTCGAGACGGAGATCCTCCAGACGTACAGGACTTTCAACGGGGTTTCGGACGACTGAGGCCAGGGGCGGACCACCGTGACACTCGC
>CALBDV010000288.1 GCA_937927565.1 uncultured Holophagales bacterium | reverse complement strand
TCGATGGCAGCCTTCTCCGTTCCGGCAGAAACCAGAGACCTGACGTTAGCAATCAATGCATACCCCGACCTTACCAAAGGTGGCGGTACATCCAGCAATGTCACTTTTCCGCTTCGGATGCTTTGAACAACCTGTTTCAAGCGATGTTTCCTCTAGTCCGATTAGGCGATGGTCACTTGACAGCGCGAATTAGCATGTAGAGGCCGCGACCGGGGAAGAAGCGCTGTATGAGCCTTCGCGGCCACACCAGGCGGGCAATACCGAGGAGAGTGCCTCGATGCCGTTGCCCAGCTTTCGATGTTAAGAGGTCGCCATGAGTCAGTTCCGTCTTGATCTCCACGGAACGGAACATCGCAAACAGCTCTTTCGCCTCAGCCACCGAGTATGCCTTCGTGCCCGGGCTTTCGAGGTGAGCTGCATACAGCTGCGCGAGGCCTTCAAATGGGCGGAGACGGCCGAGACCGTACCGAAGCCACAGCATCAGACCGACGAAGCTTTGCGCGTGGTAGATCATCACGTGAGCTTCGCCACCGGGCCTCAAGACCCGCCATATCTCACGGATTGCCCCTGTCGTGTCTGGCGTATGGTGCGCGACCCCCCATGAGTACACTATATCGAATCTCTCTGCGCCGAAGGCCATTGCCTCTGCATTGCCAACCGACAACGCTGAAGGTATTCGACGATCGGAGAATCGCTTCCTGACGTGTACTACAGATCGCATCGTCAGATCGATACCAACGAGCCGTGCTCCGTTTTCGGCGAATCGTTGATGATCGGCTCCTAAGCCCACGCCGATCTCAAGCACGTCCTTCTCTCGACATGATTCGAACCCGGCGAAGGCTGGAATGAATGGCTCGAGTCGATAGCGCTCCTCCATCTGGCGGTCATATGCTGCCGGTCCTGCCCCATGAAGATAGAGCGCCTCACCACAGGAAGCGTCCTCCCAAAATGCCTGCTGTTCGGCGAGGCCAGAGGGCGGTCCGACTCCTCCTGGAGGGGAGGTGCTTGCGTGCAGCCGCACGCTCACCGCCTCACGGAGCATTACCGCCTCCGCAATCAGCCTGTCGAGCGCGTATACGACTCCGGCTCGTCCGTCAAGCCAGCCTCCCCGGATGATCAACGACCAGAAGGGGACTCCGAACACGAGGAGCGGCGTTCGCGTTCGCAAGCGGTCACGAACGGTCACTTCTCCACGCGCAATTCTCTTCATTAGTGCACGGGCGTAGCGCACTTGGGTCCCCAGGTAAGCCAGGTAGCCCTTCCTGTCGTCATGGGTGATAAACCCTAGAGTCATTCGACCAACTACGTCGGGCCCAAGAACCTCACCGTGCCCCGCTGCGACAAAGTAATCCCTCCCCCCCCGAAACAGGATGGCCTTTGGAGGACACAGGGAAGCATGCTCGAGCGGAACGCCCTCCCAGACCATCCTCACCCTGGCAAGCAGCACCTCCCAGTCGGCGCGGTTCCCGACCGCTTCCTCGATCTCAGCTATGAGGCGTTCGTCGAGCATCATGTCTGCATCGAGTACCAAGGCGACATCAGTAGCCCGCGTACGCTGTGTGGTTATCTCCCGGTAGGCTTCAAGATGGGAACGATACTGATAGCTCTCGACGGCAACGTTCTCGAATCTCCTCGAGAGCTCCGCCGTGGCATCCGTCGATCCCGAGTCTAGGACCGTAACCGGCCAACCCAGCTTCGACAACGAACCGAGGCAGGCCTCAACATTTGCCTCCTCGTTCTGCGCGAGAACAAAGACTTGCTTCACTTTAGGACTGTTCGGTCTCGGAGCTGACATCTGCGTCTCGTCTCCGGCGGAGTCGATTCGAAGCCCTCACGCGCTGCTTAGAACAC
>CALBDV010000287.1 GCA_937927565.1 uncultured Holophagales bacterium | reverse complement strand
ACGGCGAACACGATGATCATCGACCGGGCCGACCTCTACGGCCTCTCGCAGCTCTACCAGCTGCGCGGGCGCGTCGGGCGGAGCGACAAGCCCGCCTCGTGCTGGCTCCTCGTCCCGCCGGGCATGGCTCTCACCGACGACGCCCGCCGGCGCCTGCGTGCCATCCAGGAGTTCTCCGACCTCGGCGCCGGCTTCCGGATCGCCGCCAAGGACCTCGAGATCCGCGGCGCGGGGAACGTCCTGGGCGGCGAGCAGTCGGGACACATCGACGCCGTCGGCTTCGAGACCTACGTCACGCTCCTCGAGGAGGCGATCGGCGAGCTGAGGGGAGAGCCGGTGGCCGAGAAGCGCGAGGTGACGCTCCAGCTCGGCCTGCCGCTCGGCCTGCCGGCGAAGTGGATCGGCGAGGAGAGCCTCCGGATCGCGCTCTACAAGAGGCTCGCCACGGCCGACGGCATCGACGCCCTCGACCACCTCGAAAAGGAAGCCGTGGACCGCTACGGGACGCCGCCCCCCGAGTTCGCTCGCCTGCTGGGCCTTGCGCGGCTGCGCCTCCTCGCCCTCGACCTCGGCGTCCGCACGATCCAGCGGCGCGGTGCCGAGCTGGCCGTCACGCTCGACAAGGGGCACCGCCTCGATCCCGACCGCTTTCTCTCTGCGCTGCGAGACAGGCGGCTCACGGCAACCGGGCCCGACGCGTTTCGCGTGCCGGAGCTCTTCCGCGGCCTCCCGCCCGACTCGGAAGAGGTCTGCGGCCTGGCGGGCCGGTTTCTCAAATCCCTCGCGCGGGCGGGCGCCCTCACGGCGCCCGGGCTCGTCGCCGCGTTCGGCGGAGGACCCTCGTGAAACGCCTCGCCCCCCTCCTTCTCTCGCTCTTCCTCGTCGTGCCGGCCTGCGCCCGGAAGGGCCCGGGCGCGGCGCAGAGCGCCTCGGTCATAGCGCTCATCGGAGACGAGCCGGTGGAGGAAGAGGACTTCGGGACGTACGTCCGTGCCGCGGCCGGGGCCCCTCTCGTGGAGGTCTCTCCCCAGGTCGCCTCGAGCCTTCTCGACCAGTACCTCGAGGAGCGGCTCCTCCAGAAGGCCGTCGACGCGGCCGACCCGAGACCGACGGGAAAGACGGCGCCGGAGCGGCGTCGGGAGGTCCTCGCGCGTCTCGCCCGGATCGAGTCGATCACGGACGCCGATCTGAAGGGCGAGTACGAGCGGCAACCGGAACGCTGGAGTCACCCGCCGCTCGTGAGGCTGTCCCAGATGATCCTGCCGACCCGGGAGGCGGCCGAAGCGGCCCGGCGAAAGGTCCTGTCGGGCGCGGGCTGGGATACGGTCTCGAAGGAGATGAGCCGCGCTCCGAACGCCGCTTCGGGCGGCGGCCTCGGATGGCTCGAGCGAACCGACCTGCCGCGCGAATTCGAGAAGGCGGTGTGGGGTCTTCCGGCCGGCGGCCTCACCGCGCCCCTTCCCGCGGGACACGGCGTCCACGTCTTTCGGGTGGACGAGCGGGCCGACGGCCGGGTCGTCCCGTTCGAGGAGGCGCGACCGGCGCTGCATCTCGCCCTCGCCGAGAAAAGGAGCTCGGAAGCGGTCGCCGCGCTCCTGGAGCACTCGAAGCGCCGCTGGCTCGTGGCGGTCATCGAGGAGCACCTCCCCTTCCCCTACGTCGGGGGGGCGGCCCGCTTTTCGCTAGACTCCGTCCCGTGACGCTGCTCCGACGCCTCTTCGGCACCGCCCTCTTCGCTTCCCTCTCCTTCGCGGCCCTCCCGGCGAACGGCGAGGTCGTCGACCGGATTCTCGTCCACGTCAACGCCCGCATCGTCACCCAGAGCCAGCTCGACGAGAGGACTGCGGCCGCCCTCCGGGAAGCCCCTCCCGGCCTCGAGCTCGCCCGGCGGGACGAGGTCCGGAAAGCGGCTCTTCGAGAGCTGGTGAACGAGGCCCTCCTCGAGGACCGCGCCCGCGAGCTGGACATCGTCGCGACCGACGCCGAGGTCGAGGAGCAGATCAA
>CALBDV010000286.1 GCA_937927565.1 uncultured Holophagales bacterium | reverse complement strand
GGGGCAGTTCCAGGGCGGGTTTGCTCTGTGTACGGTCGAGGGAGGGGAGTTCCTCGACGAGAACTTCCAGAGATTCAACATAGAAGAGGTCAACGAGCCGCGGACGGTCTTCGTTCGCTACATCAGCGCCAGCAGTTCTGTCGACGAGGACAAGATCGACGTGCAGTCCACGAAGGGCGGGGATGCTCCTTTCGATCAGGTGGACGACGTCATCGTTCGTCGGGTGGGGCGATCGTCTGCGTTCTTGTCCGCTCCTCTTGAGCTGAGGCCGGTATGGGCGGACTCCGCGGCAAGCCGCCGAGCGCTCGGCACGAGCCCGGTGCTGTACGCGATGAAGGCACCCAACGCAAAGCTAAAGGCTCTTCAGCGACAACGCGACATTGCGAAGGCCGTGACGAAGTCCGGCTTCAATTACACGTTCCCCATGGGACTTCGACTCTCGCTGTCGATGTTCTCCTTCACAGTGGATCACCCCCAGTTCGCCGGCACCTACTCATTCATCTGTAGCCCCGCCGCGAACGACTGCCCTGTAGCTCGTCCGAACGAGGACCAGATCCAGTGGGGTCTTCCGCTTCAGACGCTCGACAGGCTGACCCGAATCGAGTGGGAAGCCGACGATTCGACTGCGAAGTGGTGGCTTCGCGGGATTCGGACGACAACGTCGATCATGCCGGCCGTAGTCGTCGACGAGATTCTGTCGGACGACTACCTCCCGCTCACCGGAACACTGGCGGGTCGAACGGATACCGTCTACGTGCACATCAAGAGGCCTGCTGGCCTGGGACCTCGCACGGACGGCTATCCAGTTGCTTTCGGCGGGCAGAGCCACTCCCTGGAACGAATCGTCCTGGACATGGCAGATCGGTACGGGATGCCGCCCGACGTACTAATGAGCCAGGCATTCCACGAGTCCAAGTTGGTGGAAAGCCCCGGAGGGCCAGTGCCGAACCCGTACTCATACGCATACGAAGCGTACGGTTTCGACTTCAGGTACATCACCGGCGACGGTTCAGGCACGATGGACGAAGGCAACAGGAAGTTGCTTAACGGTTTCTATCCATTCCTACAGAACGGACTGCGCGACGCAGCTGGCGCCGTTGTTACCGCACCGAGATCTCCCGAGTTCGTCCCGGAGGAACTGACGGTCGGCCTCGTTCCAGTGGGCCCGCTGCCTACGCGCTTCTTCCAGATACCAGCTGGCCCGAGCGGTCCCCCGGTTCGCTGGGACCTCAAGGTTACGGAAATCGATCAGCCAACCCGGGAGTACTTCCGCATCCCACCGCTGTACGAAACCCTTCTCCCTGAATTCTCCTTCTCCGCCGACTGCCGAACCGGGCAGGTCGAGATTCACACGCTGAGTGCTTTCGATGCCACAAAACTTCAAGTCACTTACAGGCCGTCCCGCGCAACACACCGAACGGGCGGGGACATCCCCGAGAAATTCGGGGCGGCAACGTCCGCCGCGCTTTCAACTTCTGAGATCAGGGAGGGCTGCCCGAGCTGCGTTCTTCTGCCACCGGTGAACCCGCACACTTCGATTTCCGAGTGGCTCACGGCGAAACAGACGCCTGGAACCGCTCTGACCCGTGGATTGCCTCGCTACGAGAGGGACTGGACGCGCGACCAGGCATGGGTCCTCATGAAGGAGGATCCAAGCTTCGACATTCAGGCGCAGTGGTATGGAGGAGGGAGCTTCGGCATGCTGCAGGTCTGGCCTGACAACGCCGCGACGGTGATGAGGGCCATCAAACGTGCCGATCCGATCGAATGGGCAAGGCTCGAGACCGTGTACAAACCAGTCGAGCATCCTCCGACGAGGCTTTTCGATCCGCTGGTAGGCATGGAGGTCGGAGCGGCGGGCGTCTCGATTCCCACCGTCTCGGACGAGGGTGCGAAGGCCCACACCTGGGAGCCCGACTGCGCCGCGCCTGACGCTAACGGACATCTGAATTCATGCACGTGGTGGCGGCTCTGGGCAAGGCGACTGGCCCGCTTCAACTCTGGAGGCGAGGAAAACTCGGGACCCTACGCCAGTTACGCGAATCCGATTCTCAGCAAGGCGACGACGGACTTCTGGCCGCGGGGTCAGTGAGGGGAAGCACGATGCGATACCAACTGAGTGCGAGCGCGTTGCTCCTGCTATTGGCGCTAACGAGCGCCGGGGCGGAGAAGGTGGCCGAAGAAGCGAACGTCAACTCGACCATGGTGCTCTCAGAAGGTGCCTCGTGGCGGGTCGAGGGTGCAGGTCTCGAATCGAAGGCCTTCTTGGCGGACACACTGGCCTATCGAGAAGGACTCATCTTGCTCCATGTTGACCATGCACTGTCGTCGGCTGGGTGGCGGCCGAAGTCGACCGATGGGTCAATTCGTCTCTCTCGCGGAATGGCCGGGATACAGGAGAGCGTCGCTTCTGACCGCGTGACGGCGCGCGAGCTGACGAAAGGGATCGTTCTCGCGGACAGCCGCCACTTGCCTTGGTCCGGCCGTGTCTCGATTCGAACGGGTCGCGAGTCGGGGATGGGCCGAGGAGAGGTCCGGGAGTCGAACGAGAAGCTCGGGGTCGGTCTTCTTGGGTCCGCCAGTCCTTTCATCCGTGAGCTCGAGGGCCATTCGCCTTACGTGACGATAGTCACGCTGTACTGGCCGTCCGTGGAACGAGCTGATGAGCTCATCGTTCTACAGCAGACGACTGCGAGCCTTGGACCGAAGTACGGGTTTCCGCGTCTGTTGAGAAGGGTGAGGGTCAGTAACGGCACTACCCCGGCTATTCGGGTCGAGGATCTCTGGAAGGGCAGCTTGCTTAGCCCTTGGGGCGGGCGAGTCGTTGACGGCCCTATTGCGGACATCGAGCGGGATTTCGACGGCGATGGAGTTATCGACCTCGTCGTTGTGAAGAGCGTTGACGGGGGAACGGAAGGAGTCGGACCGCTCGAGGTTATCTCGGGCGCCAACGGCCAGTCCCTGGGGAAGCTGGACGGTTACGAGTTTGAGCTGGGACGGGACGCAAGTGGGCGTGCATTAGTGACCGTTCTCGGCGGCGGGCGAAGTGGCTCGTACATACTTCAGAAGGGCGAGGGTTTCGTGTCGCGTGGTCCCGCCGAAGCCGTCAGCCCGGAGGCCAAGGCGAGCGAGGGAGGACGGCAGGCCGAAGAGGATCGATTCCTCGTTCCATTCCCTCCTGGGTCAGCAGCCCCGCGGAAGAACGTCCGCCGGCTCCGAGAGATCGGAAATCCGATCGATTCGGCGTCGCTCGAGAAGCGTACGGAGGCGCAGGGCTGGATGGTGATTGAAGTGGGAGCAAGAGCGGAAGACCGATGAGATGGGTCGGGGCCACCACTCGGGTCAATCGCCGGCGGGGCCGACGAGGGGCGAGCCTTGACTTCAGCTGACGGCTTCGTGGTCGACATCTCCCGGGGACGACGGAGGCGCGAAGAGCCCGCCGAGAGCGAGCACGGCACGGCGCCTGTGGGCGCCGTGGGACCGGGAGCGCCCGCGCCGGCTCCGGGGGCCGGGGTGGGGGAGCCGGGCGCTCTGCGA
>CALBDV010000285.1 GCA_937927565.1 uncultured Holophagales bacterium | reverse complement strand
GTCGACGGCGTACCACTCGTATTCGAACGCGGGCACGTACTACGCCTTCTGCCAGATTAGCGACGCGGCGGGCAACTCGGGCCAGAGCAGTGCGAAAGTGATGATGGTCCAGGGGGGCGTTGCCCTCCAGGTTTCGTCCTTCTCAGTATCGAATTCGTCGCCGACGACTGGGACGACGGTCACCTTCTCGTGCAGAGCGACCGGGGGTACGTCGCCGTACCAGTACCGCTTCGAGTTCGGCGACGGCCAGGCCCGCGGGTTCTCCTCGTCGTCGACGGCGTCCCACTCGTATTCGACCGCGGGTACGTACCACGCCTTCTGCCAGATCAGCGACTCGGTGGGCAACTCGAGCCAGAGCAGCGCGGAGGTGATGACCGTCCAGCAGGGAGGCGGCGGAGGGCCGTCGACCTGCAGCCTCAGGGTGAAGGACGCCCAGCAAGGGCTCGACCTCCAGCTGGGCATGGGCAACAAGTACTACGTGAACAGTGGCCAGCTTATTAGGCTGGAAGCCACGGACGTGACCACGACTGTCAACTGGGCCTACGGCGACGGGAGAACTGATTCGGGCACGCCGAGGACCTTCTCCTACACCAACACGTCCGGCGCCAATGTCGACTACACCCTCACCATGACGTCCGGGGCCTCTTGCACCGTGACCCGGGTCTTCAACGTCTCTTCGGCAACCGGGCCCGATTTCGGTGTCTACGCCGTGGGGCCGCCGGAGACGTCGGTTGCGTGGGACACGCAGAACACGGCGTTCTCGGTGACGAGCGGCCAGCAGCTCAGGTTCAAGGCCACGGGTACGACGGGAGCTGTCTCCTGGAGCTTCGGTGACGGCACCAGCTCCACCGAGACGAGCCCCACCAAGATCTACACGGAACCCGTGGACAAGCTGCACGTCGTGACGCTGTCGGCGGACGGAAAGACGAAGACGAGAAACGTCTTCGTGAAGGGCTCCACCGGCGCCCCGCTGACGGGGGCCTACAGCTTCGTCTACGCCGACGGGAAGACCGTGAACCCGTCGGACGTCGAGGCGAACAAGCCGATCCGGTTCACCGCCGCCGACAACGCGGATACGTATGTCTGGGAATTCGGAGAAGGCTCTCCCGGCAAAGTCTCGCCGATAGAGCACACCTTCACCCGGGGTGGGAACTACATCGTCAGGCTGACGACTGCCCGTACCGGCGTGGCGCCGGTGACGTCGCCATCGCCCACGACGTTCTCGGTCAAGGTCACCGATCCGCCTCTCTGGGTGGCGGGTGGCATGGCGTACGTCGACGGGAAGAACGGCGAAAGGTTCCAGTCGGACCTCTCGATCTTCAACCCGGGAAACGAGACCGCCGTGCTCTCGCTCGCCTTCGTGTCGGGTGATGGCTGGGCCGGCGTGCCCGCCGATGCCTGGAAGGCGCTCCCGCCGCTGCCGAAGGGGGAGACGAGGGCGTTCACAAACGTCCTGGGGAGCTTCTTCGGGCTCGCAAAGGGGGCATTCGGCGTCGTTCTCGTCCGTTCCGACTCCGGCCCGACTCCCCCGGTCGTCGTGAGCCGCACGTACAACGCGGCGGATGCCGAGACGAAGGGGACGTTCGGCCTGTCGGTGCCGGCCATCTCCGTGACTGCGGGCGTCCAGCAGGGCTTGGCGGCGGGGTCCAACTTCCTTGCCGGCCTTCGGCACGACGCAGCGTTTCGGACGAACCTGACCGTCGCGAACCTCGAGAACGACACGGCCGAGGTCGAAGTCGTCTTCCGGGACTCCAACGGCAACGTTCTCGGGTCGCCCGCGCGGGTGACGGTCGAGGCGCGTGGAGTGAAGCAGATCAACTCCGTCCTGTCGGCGGCCCCGGCGACCGGCGACGAACCCATGGGAGGCGCCGGCTGGGTGGGTCCGATCTCGCATTTCTCGGCCGAGGTGAAGCTGAAGCGCGGCACCGGCGTCTACCCCTATGCAACCGTGATCGACCAGGGCACCGGCGACTCGATCGTCGTCACACCCACCCCACGGCCCTCCGCGACGTACCGCCTCCCCGGCATCGTCCGGGTGAAGGGAAAGAACGGCGCCTACTGGGTGAGCGACCTGGCCGTCCTGAATCCCAGCGCGAGAACCCGGAAGGTCCGGATCACTTTCTCCTACGTGAAGCTCGGCACGACGCGAAGGGTTGAAGTCTCGGACGTCATCTCCCTCCCGCCTTATCAGCTCGCCGTCGCGATCGACTTCGTCCGGTCCTGGCTGAGCCTGGCGGAAGACGATCCGAACGGCTACGCGTCGTCCTACGTCGACTTCGCACCGGCATCCGACGACCCGGCGCCCGCAGAACCGATCGTCGTCACCGGGAAGACCTACACGCCCTCGGGCAAGGGCTCGATCGGGCTGCAGGTGGATGCCTTCGTCTCCGAGGACGGCATGAGCGCGCAGGGCTCGCGCCGCAAGCTCGCTCTCTCGGGGCTGGAGGCGAACACGAGGTACCGGACGAACGTCGCGCTCTTCCTCACGCCGGGCTCGACGGGGGGCGCACAGGTGGACGTCCGCGTGCTCGACTCGTTCGGCCGGGAGTCGAAGAAGACCTCGTTCGTGGGCCTCGACCCATCCAATCCGTTCATCCAGTTCAACAGCGCGGACCTCTTCGCGAATCTGAGCACGGACGAATCGTCCCGGGCCACCGTCGTCATCGACAACCCGCGTGGCACCGGTCTCGTGGGGGCCTACGCCACGGTCATCGACAACCTGTCCGAAGACGCGACCTTCGTCGCCGGGCAACCGGCGCCCTGAGCCGGCCTCTCGACCGGCTCCCGGGCCCGTGCACGTCGGGCATCTTTCATTTCGTTGACGATCAGGAACAGTCGGCTTGCTCCCCGACGGAGGGTGTGATCATGGACAGCAGTCATCCCAGGCGATTCGTCGGATCCCTGCTTCAGGTGGCGCCTGCCGTACTCTCGCTGGTTCTCGGATCGGCGGCTCTCGCCGGGACCGAACCTCTGCGGAGCGGGCTGGTGGAGCCGGACGAGCTCGCGCCGGAGGCTTGCGAGTTCGTCGTGAGGGACCGCACGACCGGCGTGACCCTCGCCTTCGAGTCGTCGACCGGAACGTACTTCGCCACGGCCGGCCAAGTCCTGAGGTTCGAAGGCTCGGGACTATCCGCGACTCCGACCTGGTACTTCGGCAACGGTGAGACGGCCTGGGGAAACCCGGTCGACTACGCCTACGCCCTCACGCAGTCGTCCGCGCAGCGCTTTCAGGCCACCATGACGACAGGGTCCTGTGCAAGGAGCCACGACGTCTTCGTCTCCCCGGCAGCGCTCTCCGTCGGTTGGTTCACGGCGTCGAACGCCTCTCCACCGGTGGGCACGGCGGTCGCTTTCTCCTGCGGCGGGGCGGGCGGCGTTTCGCCGTATCTCTACCGCTTCGACTTCGGCGACGGCCAGAACCAGACCTTTTCATCGTCGTCGACGGCGTACCACTCGTATTCGTTCGCGGGCACGTACTACGCCTTCTGCCAGATCGGCGACGCGGCGGGCCACTCGGTCCAGAGCGGCGCGCGGATGGTGAGCGTCCAGGGGGGAGGCGGCGGAGGGTCAACCTGCAGCCTCGGAGTGAAGGACGCCCAGCAGGGGCTCGACCTTCAGCTGGGCATGGGCAACAAGTACTACGTGAACAGTGGCCAGCTTATCCGGCTGGAAGCGGCGGACGTGACGACGACGGTCAACTGGAACTACGGCGACGGGAGAAC
>CALBDV010000284.1 GCA_937927565.1 uncultured Holophagales bacterium | reverse complement strand
GCGAGCTGGTGTGCCTGCTCCTTCGTCCATGCGCGTGG
Organism: uncultured Holophagales bacterium; assembly: GCA_937927565.1. Classification (GTDB taxonomy): domain Bacteria; phylum Acidobacteriota; class Thermoanaerobaculia; order UBA5066; family UBA5066; genus UBA5066. The sequence continues at coordinate 3,388 of CALBDV010000284.1, read as the reverse complement.
CGCGCCGAGACCCAGCCAGCTACCCGACACGAGAAGACGCTCATTCCGATAGACGTAGAAGCCCTGTTGCGCCGTCCATCCCGCAGGCCCTCCGTAGTTTCTGAAGTCGGCTGCGTCAATTCGATCACGATGAGGGAGAACGAAGCCCTGTAGCTCTATCTTCCCGAAGGCCGACCGAAACGAGTCTGTCGGTGACGTGTAGGTAGCTGAGTGCTTGCGAAAGAAGGGATCCCAAGCAGCGATTGCACGACCCGCGATTCGAATCGTCAGACGCGGTTGAGGGCCCTCAAGGTAACGGTGGAAGACCATGCTCAGGTGCTGCTCGACGCGATCGAGAAGATCGAGGAAGTCCTGACACGAGAACCCAGGTGTGGCGAGTCGGTCAAGCGTCTCCCAGAGGACGACTGTCCCGTGCCGGACACCATTCAGCGGTTGAATTCGCTGTTCAGACCCAGGGGCGGGCCCCTCCAGAAGCAGCCATCCGTCATCGGGCCGCTCTCGTAGCACGTCTAGGTCCCAGCGAAGACAGTCGGTGATCTCCCCCTGCCGCGTGGCGACGGTCAGTCTTCGACACTGAGAGAGCGATGCTGTCTTGAGACCGAGGCCGAACCTGCCGAGATCGTTGTCGGCACGTTCTGCCCGCGGGTTGGATGCACCGAGCCGCATCGCCGAATCAAGCTCGGACGGGGACATGCCGCGGCCATCGTCCAAGATAGCGAGCCAGGAACTGTTGTCAGCCCACTCATAAAGGATGTCAACAGAGGTTGCGCCCGCGGTCACGCTATTGTCAATTAGATCTGCAAGCGCGGACCATGTGGAATAACCTAGTCCCCGGAGGGATTCGAGCATTAGTGACGCGCACGGTGGGGCTTGGCGGGCTCCATTGGTCATGGGAGAGACTCCGTGATAGCGATCAGCTACGGTAAGGACGAGATTCCGGCAGCGAGAAGAGGACGGCGAAGCCGTTTCAAGGCAGCCACCTGGATCTGTCGAATTCGTTCTCGCGTCAGGTGCATGATGTCGCCGACTTCTTGAAGCGTTCGCTCTTCTCCGTCAAATCCGAAGCGCAGCCGGAGAATACGGAGATCCTTCTTATGAGCGGTTTCCAGGGCGCGCGAAACGGTCTGCTGAATGGCGTAGCGCACGAGTGCGACCTCGAACTCAAGGGATCGCGGATCGACGAGCCCGGTGTTGGGGTCGTCTTCATCCCGCTCTGCTTCCAGGAGTTCGCTGAGGCGTGCGGGTTCTTGCGTAAAGGGCAGCAGCTCTTCAACTCGAGCGGGGGGCAGGTCTAGCTGCGCTGCGATTCTCTCGGTCGTAGGCGGTTCTCCGTCACAGCTTTCGAGAGAGCGCTGCACGGAGAGGATCTGTAGGAGGGTCTGAGCGGCGTGTGCTGGAAGGCGAATCGTCCGGCCGTATGCCGCGGCGGCCCGCGACACTGCGGAACGGATCCACCAGAAGGCGAGCGTTGAGAACCGGAATCCGAGCCGGTAGTCGAATTTCTCTGCCGCTCGAAGCAGGCCGATGTTGCCTTCCTGAATCAGGTCGACGAGCTCTACTCCAGAGGAGAGATACCTCTTCGCCACCCACGGCACAAGCCGGAGATTGGCCTCGACCAAGCTGTTTCGGGCCCGTTCAATGTCGGCCGTCGCGTTCCGAATTGCTCCGCGGGCTTCTGGTGTCGCCTCCCGGTCAGCGAGCTCTGACATTCGCCTGATAAAGCGAAGCGAGACGCGCGCCGTGAGAAGCCGCTCGGGGAGCTCTATGGACCGGGGAAGCGCCAGCCCCGCGGATAGCGCCGCGACAGTGCCAGCCTGCGGGTTGGGGAATGACGCCGAAGGCGGCCGTGGCTCCCCATGAGCGCGATCGGAAGCACTCTCCGTTCTCTCGGCGTCAGGGACGCCACGTTCTGCGAGAGTTTCGGGGCTCTCTTCCCCGTTCGCAACAGCGAGCAAGGTTTGGGTCGCGGCGAGCCGCGTTGCTGCGCAGTTAACAATTGCCGTGAGCGCCGAATCGATGGCGGCCGAGATCGCGAACCCGAACTGCAGCTCGTCGGCTGTGGTTAGTAGGGGCGCAACCGCCGGGCGAATGTCCCTGTAATAGAGAAACAGGACCTCTGAGTCGTCACCGAGGAGCCCTTCCATGTACTCAAGAGCGGGTCGGATCTCAAGCTGGTAGGTGTCGTCCGGCACTGGCGGACTTGGCGGCAGGGCAGGGTACTTGTCGGCGTCGTCCGTCAAGGCCACATCAAGCTGCCCAAGCACCAGTCTGGCCGCGTTAAGGAAGCGCTCGCTGTCGAGAGGCTCCGGTAGCTGAAGATTCTCGAGCTGTTCTGCCGGGAGCCATCCGAAGTCCAGCGCCGAGACGAGGAGACTTTCAAAGGCGCGCAGTAGTCGGTCGGGCACGTTCTTCGGCGAGATCTGTGCGGGGAGGGTGCCCTCGACGTCGGTCCAGCCCGGGTCTCGGTCTATTGGCCGAAAGCCTGAGATCTGTTGTTGAACCTGAGTGGCGCGCGCCGAGAGGCCTTCCTGCCCGACAGGCGGCGCGGCGTCCTCGTACGGCTGCCAGAGGTCCGCCGAATAGGATGGCTCGTCGACCGAGCCCGCTTCCTGCGGCGAGGGGTCGCCCGAATCCGCGGGCGCACCGTTGTGCCTCTCGGGTGATGGGCAGTACGAGCTGATGAGCTCAACTAGTTTGTCCGGCCCGTTCTCTAACGCGAGGGAGAGGGCCGTTTTCCCCGCGCCGTCGGCGGCGAGCGGGTCTGCCCCGGCCTCCAGGAGAAGCGCACAGACGCGAACGTGCCCTCTCGCAACGGCAAGGTGTAGGGGCGGATTCCCCCGCTCATCTCGCGAGGTGACGTCCGTACCGCGGCGGAGGTGGATGCCGACGGCCTCCTCGGAGCCGGCAAGCACCGCGATCCTGAAGAGCGGGTTCATCCTCACGCGCTGGCCGTTTTCGTTGCGATTCACACCGACTCGAAGAGAAGCGGCGGTACAGATGATTCTCGGGGCGTGCGCAGCGACGCCGTCCAAGGGCACATGATCGGCGAAATCGTTGCACGAGGGAAGCGCTGTGTTCCTGGACCCGGCGATTCGTCAGTGGTCTTGCCGAGGAGCCATCCGCACCGAGGCTTCTAGCTACGAGGGCAGCCAGCGCCGGAGTGTTTTCGTCGGGCGGCCGCGGACCTATACGGGCCGCGACTTTCGGTTCTTTGTGCGAGTTGCGGTTGCGGGTGCTGAAATGCCCGTTGGGGCCTTGAGGCCCGCGGTTCCTGCGGGAGACTCGAGCTGGTCGGGCCGGCACCTTCAGCCTTCGTTGGCGCGGCCGTCCAGGGCGAGGAGCTCGCTCGCGAGCTCGAAGACGAGCCGGCGGCGGGTCCCTTCGGAAA
>CALBDV010000283.1 GCA_937927565.1 uncultured Holophagales bacterium | reverse complement strand
CGCTTCTCGGAAAGGCACGAGAGCGACCCGATCACGTGCGCCGGGTCCTTGAGAAGGTCCGTGACGAAGGCCTCCGAAATGCGATCCGCCAGGTCTCCGCCCGACTCGATGAGCCGATGTCGATGGGCTATTGTTCGGCGGGAATCGTACTCGCCTGTGGGTCGGGAGTGCAGGAGTTGAAGCCGGGCGATAGAGTGGTGTCGAACGGCCCGCATGCGGAGGTTGTGAGCGTTGGGCGGCACCTTTGCGCGCGGGTGCCTGACGGTGTCGACCTGAACAGCGCGGTCTTCACTGTCCTGGGTGCAATCGCTCTTCAGGGAGTTCGCCTCTGTCACGTGTCCGTTGGTGAGACAGCCCTCGTGGTTGGGCTTGGGCTCGTCGGGCAGCTGGCTGTCGCGATCCTCCGCTCCGCCGGCGTGACGGTGCTTGGTACAGATCCCGACCCGTCGAGATGCGACCTTGCGGTCAAGATGGGCGCGAAGGCGGCGCGCCCGCATCTGGCAGAACGGGATATCGCTGAGTGGACTGGGGGGCTCGGAGCAGACGCGGTCTTGATAGCGGCCTCCACGAAGGCAAGGGATCCGATGGACTTGGCTGCTGCCGCGGTACGGAAGAAAGGGCGAATCGTACTGGTAGGCGTCGTCGGGCTCGAGCTTGACCGGCGGCCGTTCTACTTCAAGGAGTGCGAGTTTGTTGTCTCTAGCTCGTACGGTCCCGGCCGATATGATCCTGCTTACGAAGAGCGGGGGCAGGACTACCCTGCGGCGTATGTTCGGTGGACGGAGCAGCGGAATCTCGCGGCTGTTCTCGAACTGATGGCGTGCGGAGGACTCGATCCGAGCCCGCTCGTGACGCACCGGTTCCCTGTGGACGAGGCCCTAAAGGCGTACGAACTGATAGAAAGCCGGCGCGAGCCCTACCTTGGAATAGTCCTTGAGTACCCTGGGGCGCTGGAAACGACCAGTGTGAAGAGCTTCGACCTGAGGGTTTCGGCACCAGCGCCAGGTGGCGTTGGGGTCGGTTGCCTGGGAGCCGGAGGGTTCGCTCGTAGCACTCTGATTCCGGCCATGGTCGGATCTGGCTTG
>CALBDV010000282.1 GCA_937927565.1 uncultured Holophagales bacterium | reverse complement strand
CCCGGTCCTCGGCCCGTCCTCTTCTATCGGGGAGATGGCGAGCCATCTCCCCGCGGGGGAGACGACGAGGAACGCCCGAAAAAGGACCGGGGCGCGCCCGAAAGCGCGCCCCGTCGTTCAGATCGAACACTACACGAGTGTAGACACGGCCCCGATCGGCCGCGGTGTCGCGATGTTCAGGCGGACGCGGCGACTCGCGCCCTGATCTCTTCGGCGAAACTCATGAAGTCGCTCAGTTCAGGGTCGTTGCGGCCTCTCAGGAATTCGGCACATTCCCCAATCAGCCGATCCAGTTCATTCACCCGACGTAGAAGGAAAGCCAGGGCGATGATCTGCTTGCATCGCTCGCCATGAAAAGGCGAATGGAGCCAAGAGACACGGTCGTTAGCCTTTATCGCCTCAAACGCACTCTGTGGGTTGGCGTACTTCTCGATGTAGGGCAGGCCCACACTCCGAAACGTCGTCAAGATCGAAGACGCAACCGGCGCGACATCTCCGTGGCCAGCCAACGTCCACCGCTTCTGCCTACCCTCACTGATGTTCCCTAGCTCCGCCCCCAGGCTGAAGGTCTTCTTCCTTTCGGATTCGGCGATCCTCGGGTTGTTCGCGTTCACCAGCTGCTCCAGATCGTCAATGCGGACCGCCACATCCGCCGTTACGTCGCAGTCCTCGGGGTGCTTGATAAACGCGATGTGGAAGGCGCTTCTCCCCCAGGGAGTCTTCCCGTAGAAAGACTGAGAGCGCGCGGGACGCTTTAGGCCGTATTCGGTGAGCGCCTTGTCCGCCTCTGCGAGCAAGGCATCTTGTAGTTCCTTGATCAATGCCATCTACTGGGGCCTTCGCTCGATCGTCTCTAGCGGTACGTTGCGTCCCCGCAGTCTTTCGGGTGCATTCTTCCCTACGAAGGTTCCGCGGCCGGCTGCGATCTCCGCGTCCTTTGCCCGCTGAACGGCGGAACGCGTGGCGTTCCCGGACTTTACTTCGACAGCCGCGACCCTGCCGCCAGCGCCCTCGACGACGTGATCGACCACCCGACGACCCAGAGAAGTCCTGCAACACACTTGGCTGCCCAGAATCCTTCCGCCCTCCTCGACGACCTCCGCGGCGACCTTAGCCTCGGCAGCCTTGCCCGCAACACGGTTCGCGGCGATGAGAGCTGCGGCGGCGTCGTGGGCCTTGTCCGCGGCCCGGGCCGCTCGGATAGCTGTTCCGGCGCCACCGGGGAGCACCGGCACGGCTGTGGCCGTGGCGTCGTAGGCAATGCCGAGGGCGTCCACGACCGCCCCGCCCACGTTGCCGGCGGCCACATTGGCCGCGAAAGACGCAACGCCGATGCCGACGTTGAGCGCATCCCACGGCGTCTCGATCGCCTTTCCATCCGGATCGACGTACTTGAGTGGGTTATTCCTAGCGTAGGTTAGGACGCATCGGCTTGTCCCCACGCTCCCGAAAA
>CALBDV010000281.1 GCA_937927565.1 uncultured Holophagales bacterium | reverse complement strand
AGCAGGCCGAACGAGAGGCGAGGGCTGCCGAGAGGCTCTTCGGGATCCTCCCCCGGCCGGAGGGCGACGCGCTCGTCGCGCTCTGGCGGGAGTTCGAGGAAGCCGAGACCGCCGACGCCGCGTTCGCGAAGGCGCTCGACAGGGCCCAGCCGCTGATCGCGAACGTCTCCACCGGCGGAGGGACCTGGAACGCGCATGGACTCACGCTGGACCAGGTGCTCGCCCGCTACGGCCCGACGATCGCGAAGGGCTCACCGCGGCTCTGGGAGGCCTGCGAATCGCTCGTCAGGAGTCACTTCTCCCCGACATCTCCCGGCGTCCCGGAATAAGGAGGCTCCGAATGAGGAAGCTCAGGATCATCGAGCACATCTCGCTGGACGGCGTGATCCAGCACTCCGACGACGACGACGGCTTCCCCTGCAGGGACTGGACCGCGCCCTATCGCACCCCGGCGGGCCGGGACGCGATGCTCGCCGCGTATGGAGAGAGGTTCGACCTGCTGCTCGGCCGTCGTACCTATGACATCTGGTCGGGCTTCTGGCCGAAGGCGCCGGGAAGCCCGATGGCGGACCGCCTCAACGCGGCGACGAAGTTCGTCGCGACCCACCGCCCCGAGAGCCTCGAATGGGGCCCGTTCGAGGGCCTCGGACCGGACCTCGTCGAGGGCGTCCGCCGCATCAAGTCGCAGGACGGCCCGGACCTCGTCCTCTCGGGCAGCTCCACGCTGACGTCGACGCTGCTCGAGCACGGGCTCGCGGAGGAGGTCCTGCTGGCCGTCTATCCGGTCCTCCTGGGCACGGGGAAGCGGTTCTTCGCAGAGGGCACCCCGCCACGCTCGTTCGAGCTCGCCGGCACGCGGGCGTTTCCGTCCGGCATCATCTTCACGACCTACAAGGTCGCCGGGCCGTTGAAGACTGGATAGCCGGGCCGACGGGGTCAGGGCGTGGCGGTCTTCGCAGCCGGATTCGTCGGACGGTTGCGGCGATAGTGCTTGCGCGCCTTGACGCGGTTTCCGCAGACCTTCATGTCGCACCAGCGCCGTGAGCGGTTCCTGCTGCGATCGACGAAGAACCTGC
>CALBDV010000280.1 GCA_937927565.1 uncultured Holophagales bacterium | reverse complement strand
TCCGCACGACGGTGGGCAGCGCTTTCCCGTCTCCGTTCTCGATGAGCGAGACGAGAGTGTCGAGGACGCTCTTGTAGAGGTCCTTCAGCGCCCGGGCGACCTCGAGGTCACGACTGATGGCAGAGTTGAGCATCCGGGCCTCCGTTCCTCTGCGACGAGCAGAGTCGCTTACAAGGTCGGACCGGGTGACGGACAGATGGAGTCCGTGGGACCGGCCGTCCGAAGGGGGGGGACGCTGTCGGCCTTGATGGGCGAGCGGGTTGGCAACGCCTCGACAGAGCCCCGGGGCTATTCTTCGGAGCGTGGCGCGTCTGATGTCGCTCAACCGGCCCCCTCGTCCCGCTTGCATCCGGCCGGCGACGAGTGCAATCACAGCTGCCCAGGCGCATTGACGATGGGGAATCTGACCCACTACCTGCAGGCCGGTTTCTCGCGAAACTGCCCCATCGGATGGAACACCCGAGCGGAGGTCGCCCTTCTCGCCACCGGCTTTCAGTCCGTCCTCGGCTTCAGCCCGCGGGCCGACGTTCTCCTGGAGCGGAACGACGGGAGCCGGCGTATCTGGATCGAGTTCGAGATCAGCCGGGCCGATCCCGTCGCGAACCATGCGAAATTCGCTACGGCCCACATGTTCCAGCCCAGCCTCTCGAATGACGTCTTCCTCTCGATGGTGAGCAGTCATGTCGCCCGGGGGCGGCGGAACCTCGCCGCAGCGATGACCGGGGTCATGCGCCGGTTCGGAATCCGGGCCTTCCAGACCGTCCTCCTGCCGCATCACTCACCCGACCAGATCAAGGCACTCAACCACCTCGGTCCTGAAGCGCTCTTCCAGCAGGGCCCCCCGGTGGAGCCCGAGCTCGAACGGGCGTTCTCCGTCTGCGACGAGAAGCCCGTGACGCCGGGCCTGTCCATCCACTTCGTCGGCGACGCCCTAGAGGTCTTCCTCAACCTCGGGCGCTGGAACGACGACATGAAGCGCCCCGAGGCCCTCGCCGACTGGGGTGCTCGCCGGGTTCAGTACTTCGTGTACGACCCATGGTCCAAGCTCTTCGCTCCGTCGAAGTTCTGCGCCTACCTACCGTTCGACGCCGGCGCGGACGGGCGATCAACGGCCCAGGTCACGACGCACGGCCTCATGACCGTCGCGAGCTACTGCCGGATCGACGGGCTCACGCCGCTCTTCGACGGGACCCGCGCCTGGAAGCACCTCACCCGCAATCTCGGGTTTACCGCGGAGCCCGCGAACGCGCAGCCTGAACTCCGGGAGCGGTTCCTCGAGTGGCACAGCCGCTTTGCCGACGCCGTCCCCCTCCGCGAGGGAGGGCCCATCCTTCTCAGCCCGCCAGAGTGGTTCCGATGAAGACAACGTCGTCGAAGGGCGCCCCATCGACGTCGCTGCGCTCCTTCTCCGTGCCGACGGCGGACGAGCAGCTCCTCTTTCTGCGGAACATCCAGAGGCTCCTCACCGAGGGGCAGTTCGTCTCCAGCTACAAGTACGCCCTGCTTCATGCGCTGACGGATCTCGCCGTCCTGAAAGGCGACGACTCTGGCGCGCCGCTCCCGCTGTCGATACGGGAGATCGTCGAGCGGATGGCCGAGCTCTACTGGGTGCAGGCCGCCCCCTTCGATGGCACCAACGTCCTCCGCCAGAGCACGGCGACAGCCCCCGCCCTCCTCGAGGAGCTTCAGGCCGCCCGGATGGCAGATCTCGATTCCTTCTCGACGCTCGCGGCAAGTGGGAAACGCTGGAGGAGGATCCTCCATAGGAGCACAAGAGCCGTTGGTGCCCAACCGATCCCGAGGCTCCAGACCATCGGCCGCGAGAAGGTTCCCTTCCTCTACGACCGTGGCCCTTCGGGGCACGTCACACTGAAGCCCGGCGTGGCGTTTTGCCTCCGCTCGTTCCGGGGACTCATCACGGAGCTCGTTCAAGCAGCCTGGCTTCGATTCGTCCGGAAGTGGAACCCCGGTCTCGAACGTGGTCCGAAGGATCTTTCGTCGTTCCTGTTCGGCTCCTCTAGGGCTTCCTCCGCCGAGGTGAGGGAGCAGCTCATGGAAGTCCAGAACGGTCGTTGCTTCTACTGCGGTCGCGCCGCCGGGAGCGGCGAGGTCGACCACTTCATCCCATGGTCCCGCTATCCGAACGACCTTCTTCCGAATCTCGTCCTGACCGACACCATCTGCAACGTGAAGAAGTCGGACATGCTCGCGGCGGAGAGGCACCTTGAGCGCTGGATCGAGCGGCTGGCGTCTAGCGCGCTGCTTGATGCGATGGGAGTCTCGGACGGGCCGACGACCGAGGCGGGCGTCCTCTCACGCAGCGTCGCCCTCTGGGCATATGGAGCCGCAGCCACCGGTCAGTCCCAAGTCTGGGTCATCGGAGACAGGCTCGAGTCTCTCGGCGGGCGCTGGAAGGCTCTGCTTTCGGAAGCGTCTTCGTAGCGGCCCTTCAGCCGGAAGCCGAACTTCCGCACGATGAGTGGCCTCTGCCGATCCGCTGTAGCCGATCCGGGCTGGAGCGTCCAAAGAACAAACGACGCCGCGTCGCGGCTGGCATCGCGAACGAATGTCACCCGAGCATCAGTCCTCGGCCAACGTCGCTCTTGATCCGCCGACCTCCGAAGAGTCAGCTGTGGCGAGGGAACGCTCCCGATGCCATCCAAGGAACTCCGGATCAGGCAGAAACTTCTTCGGTTCGCGCATGGCTTTCCCCTCGAACGAGAGAAGCCACTGGTTCCCACAATCCGCTGCAAACCCTGCAGGGAAACGATGATTGGCGAAGCGGACGCGCCTCTCGACGTCGAAGTACATCAGGAACCGATCGAATGCGCGGTCATGCAGGGCATTCAAGCAGAGTCCGTTCCGGGGATTCGTCCGTTGGTCCGCGTTTACGGCCCACCCGACGATATGACTGGCCATGAGGAGTTCGGGAATCGACACGCCTGTGACGCAGCAGTGATCGTCGTAGGCTGCAAGGACGGCCGCCCGAAAGAACGTCTGTCCGATTCTCCGCTTCGAAAGAGCGAGGGAGTCCCGGCCAACTGGACCCGGCGTTTCCGAAAGCTCCTCGAGATCATCCAGTATTCCGCCCCGCAGCGAGGCGGCTTCGAAAGCCAACGCCTCGGGATCGTGGATGAACTCCTTCCAGACTGCCTCCTCGCCTCTTGCTCCGTGCGTCATCCCTAAGATCCCACGTTCTCGAAGACTCGGATCGAGCCTCGCGAAGTTCACGAGCTTCAGAGCGACCGAACTGGAGTTCTCCGAAGGACCTTTCCAAGCGCGATCACTTCGGGATTGCGGGAGTGCATCCGGCCGAATTGCGTGCGGCAGTAGAGTTCGAACGCAAGCAGGTGTTCGCCCCGGGTCCATCGCACACCTTCCGGCACACTCGAAGTATAGGCAGGACAATCAGGGCGTCATCGCCTTCGTTGCCTCAGAATCGATCCGGTCACCATGCCCACCCTCATCCCCTCCCTCCCCATCCCCCCCA
>CALBDV010000279.1 GCA_937927565.1 uncultured Holophagales bacterium | reverse complement strand
TTCCCCCGCCCACTGGAACACCCTCCGGCCCGCCACCTCGGCGCGCCGAGCCGGAGCCTCCGTCGTCAGCTGCTGCGAGCGGGGGGCGCTGCGGATGCATCGGAGCGTGCTCGCAAGCCGCGCTCCCTCGTCCAGCTCGTAGGTGACCGACTCGAGCTCGGAAGAGTCCTTCTTCCGCGACCCGGGCGACGCAACCGCCTTGTAGGCGAGCGAGACCCTTCGTCGTTCGTCTCCGGGGAGCGACCGCAGCGCCACGCGCCGGCCCTGCGGTCGGTCGAACGCCAGCCGGACCCGGAAGAGGCGATCCGTGTCGTGACGATGGAGAAGGGACTTGAAGCTCCCGAGATCGACATACTCGCCCCGAGGGATCAGGTTCCGCTTCTGCGTCGCGCTCCCGTCGAGCGTCTGCCTCAGGAGCATGAGCGCCTGGATGAGAGAGCTCTTTCCGGCCGAGTTGGGACCGTAGATCAACGTGATCTTCGAGAGGGGCGCGACCTGCCTCTCGGCGAATGGCTTGAAGTTCTCGAGGGCGATCTCGTAGAGCATCAATCCTCCTCGTCCTCAGCGGTGTCGTCGTCCTCGGTCTCCTCCTCGAAGCCGGCACCGGAGAAGCCGGCCTGCCTGAGAACGGGGACGGGCTCCTCCTCCAGCGGCACCTCGAGGTCGTCGAAGAACGCGAGGCGAAGATCGTCGAGGACGGCCGCCTCCGGACGAACGAACTTGCCGCGGGCCTGGGTGCGGGGGATGGCGTTCAGGAGCGCCTGGAGACAGGCCTTGAAGGCGCCGTCGGTCAGGAGACCCGCGGACTTCAGGAAGGCCTTGCAGCTCGCCGCCCCGTCCTCGCTGTACAGGAGCATCGCCGTGTGGGCGGCGTCGAGGAGGCAGTCGAACCCGGTCCGGTCCGGGTCGACCATCCCCTTCTTCCGCCGGTCACCCGGCTCTCGAAGGACGACGGAGGAGCCCTTCTTCGTGACGAGCCGCTTCTCGGCCACGAGCTGGCGCTCCATGTCGAGGCCAAGGGCGAGCGCGAGCTTCCGCGCCTCGTCGGCGGGGAACTCGGCGGCCTTGAAGGCGTCCCAGGCCATGAGATACCAGTCGGTAATCGGGTCGAACTGGATGTTCCGGCCGAGGAGGAGGCCTCTCTTTCGGAGGGAGATGACTTCCTCACGGGCGAGGTCGAGAGCCACCTCCGGGCGAAGGGGCTTCGGCTTCCCGGTGACCTCGTCGGCTTCTCCGGTCAGGACGGGCCAGTTCTCGGAGAGGATGGCGAGGGTCGGGCCGAAAGTTGCGATGTAAAGGTCCACCCCGCGGATGCCCTGTTGCTCGAACTCCCGTGCCTTCTCGCGGGCCGTCTCCCGGACGCGGCCCTTGATGTCGTCCCACCACACGGGGTCGGGACGAGGGATGCGCTTGCGGCAGGAAAGCAAGATGGTGCTCGCAGCAGAGTTCTTCTTCGCCTGGTGGAGGGAATGCTCGCTCTCGGTATGGACAGGCCAGGAGGAGTGAATGGCAAAGCCTGCACTGATGAGAGATGTTGCCAGTGTGTCCCACGCCTCGACCTTCTTGTGCGTGAACATCACCGTGAGCACGCCGTCGTCTGTCAGGACGCGGTGTGCTTCTCGGAACGCGGCCGCCATCTTGTTCTGATAGTCCTTGAGTGCCAGTTCCCTCTTCTTGCGGCCCATCGCAGCGAAACGTGAGTGATTCGCGACGGCCTCATCGTCCTTGTTAGTCAAGTCGTCGTCCAGAAGACCCGGGTGAACGTCTTTCAGACTTCGCTTCAACCACACGTAGAAATAGTCCGAACACTCGGCGTACATCACGTTTGCTTCATATGGTGGATCTGTACAGACGTGTCGGACTGACCCAGCAGGCAGGCTTGTGAGGTCGAGCGCGCTTCCGCGTGAAAGATTGACCGCGCCTTCAGGTTTGCCTTCAGTCAGGATGCACTGGTCACTGGCGGCGAGTCTTGCGATTTCTTGGTATGCCTCGGCGACTTGGCCGACAACCCAAGGCATGAGGTTCATTGCAGCGTCGAATTCGGCATGGCTCCACTTGAAGCTGAACTCGTGACGATCAAAGGTGTTCGTGACCTTGTTCCGTGTTCCGTCCCACTTACACATGCTGGAGTCGTAGTCGGCAGCCTTATCGAGAGGGATCGCGAGGTAGGTAACCACGGCTTCTGCTCTGTCTGGTGGGAGCTCAGCAATGACCTGCAGTCTGACCTCCCTCAGCACTTCCAGCACCGTGACGAGCGAGAGAAGCTGCCTGGGAGCGAATAGGTCTGCGAAGGTAACGGCCCCAAACTGTGCTGGCGTATTCCCATGGGTCCAGGACTCTGTGTCCATAGGAAGAGGGTCGGTCGGGAGGAGACCGCTGGAGATCCAGCCTGGGCGCTTCCTCTCCAGTTCGGCCTCGGCACGGGAGATGGCGGCCCGATCACGGTCGGTCGGTAATCTGAAGTCGATTCCGCCCTTCCTCTTGATCGCCACGGCGAAGAGCTGGCGCCCAACGCGCCCAGCCATCGCTTCAGCCTTGATGTACTCGTTGTCGACGGCCTGGGACTGAGCCCAACCCGAGTACGCGTCTCCCCCCTTGACCGTCCCATGATCAGGCTTCACCCGTTCGCACGCCGCCTTTCCGCGAACGATTTCGAACGTGGCCTCGTCTGCATCAGGATTGAATATCGGCCGGACGGCGACTGTGTCGCTTCCCTTCTGAAGCCACCAGTTTGGAGAGAGCGGTATGGGTTTTCCCGAGTAGGGGCACTTCACGGTGCGAGCCCAGATGTACGCGTGAATCGACTCGGCTTCCTGGATCGGGAAGAACGGCTCGAGCCTCTCTCGAACGCGTCGGGCGATCTCGCCGCCGTACTTCCGAATGTCCTCGGCGAGGCTCGGACCGAACTTCGCCGGATACTCCAAGGTAGCCTTGAGGATGACCGTCGCGACCGGATTCAGCTCATTGGCGTACGTTTCGAAGCCGTACCGCATCGCCTCGAACGGAATCGATCCTCCGCCCGCGAAGGGGTCTAGAACGGAGAGCGTCCTGGTACCCCAGGTGTGCTCGAGGAGGTCGCCGATCGTTTCGAGGATTTCGGGGCTCGGGCTCACCGTGAACGCCCGCTTGTGGGAGTAAGGAGGGACCTTGAGCTTGATCCTGCGGTCCTTGGCCCACGCGATCAACTTTCGCCCGGCCACCGGGTCACCGAAGATCCCGCATGCCCTCAGAAACCACGCCTTGTAGGTCTCTTCGGTC
>CALBDV010000278.1 GCA_937927565.1 uncultured Holophagales bacterium | reverse complement strand
TTCTCCGAGAAGCGGATCCTCGACCTGATGGTGCGGAACCCGAAGGCCCGCCTCGTCGCCCACCCCGAGTGCGACGCGCGGATCCTCGCGCACGCCCACTTCGTCGGCTCCACCTCCGCGCTGCTCAAGCACGTCTCCGAGTCGGAGCACGCCTCGTTCATCGTCGCGACGGAGGAGGGGATCCTCCACCAGATGCGCCGCGCCGCCCCGGGCAAGGAGCTGATCGCGGCCCCGCCCGACGACGGCTGCTCCTGCAACGCCTGCCCGCACATGAAGCGGAACACGATGGAGAAGCTCTGGCGGGCCCTCCACGACCTCGCCCCCGCGATCGAGGTCCCGGAGGAGACGCGCGTCAGGGCGAAGCGCTCCCTCGACCGGATGCTCGAGCTGACCGCGGGGAAGACCTTCGTCCCCGCCCTCGGCCGCTCGTGACCGGACCAGGCCGCAGCTGACGTCACCGGCTCCTCGGCCCCGCGACTCCCCCGGGCGCCCCGTTCGCCGGGACGGACGCTCGGGTCGGCGAGGTCGCCACCGGGCATCGGACGCCGCCTCCGGAAGACCGCGGGAGGTCGGTATCGCCACGGGAGGCGATCACGCCCCCTAAGAGGAGCCCCCGGGGGGATCGGCTGCGGGCGCACTGCGAGAAGAAGCGGGGCACTCTCCGTGTCCTCGACCCGGACGGCGCCCGTCATCTGTACCCAAGATGGTCCTAATTGCGGAATTCAGAAATTCACCGTCTAATCCCGCCGCCGCAAAGCGACATTTCGAGGGACCCGTCAGGTATCGATGGAGGTATGACGAGCTATGGATTGCACGGACGACGCGATGGAAGGGGCCGGCGCCGTACGGTTCAGCCGGCCGAGGGGCGTCGGTGCCGATGCGCCGAGCGGGGAGCCGCCGACGGTCGTCCTCGTCAACGTCGGTACCGACTCGGCGTTCAAGGAGTCGATTCGAAAGCAGTACAACTTCCCGCCGTACGGCCTTCTGTCGATCGCCTCGGTCCTCCGCGCGCACGGCTGTCGCGTCCGCCTGATCGACCTCCTGACCGAACGGCTCTCCCGCGAGGAGTTCGCGGCTCGCCTTCGCGATGCCGGAGAGGGCGTGCTGATGGTCGGGGTGCCGACCTACACCGAGTGCTTGCACCTGGCGCTCGAGGTCGCGCGGGTGGCCAGGCGCGAGCTGCCTGCCGCCCGGGTCGTCCTCGGTGGCGTCCACACCACGTTCCGGCCCTCGGACGGTCTCGACGAGCCCGCGGTCGACTTTGTCGTGAGGGGCGAAGGCGAGCAGACGATGGTGGGGCTTCTCTCGGCGCTCCGCTACGGGCTCCCGCTCAGCCGGGTACCGGGGCTCACGTACCGCGGCGAGAGGGGGCTCGTCTCCACTCCCGATCGCGCGCTCGTCAGTTCGCTCGACTCCCTTCCGCTGCCCGCGTTCGACCTGCTCGGCGACAAGACCGGCTACTCGAAGATGGCCTCGATCATCTCGAGCCGTGGATGTCCGGGCAGCTGCGTCTTCTGCGCCTCGCGCGCCTTCAGCGGTCCGCGCTATCGAAAGCACTCGGCCGAATGGCTGTTCAGCCTCCTGTTCCACTACCACTGCCGTGTTCTGCCGATCGACGTCGTGAACTTCATGGACGACACGTTCACGGCGGACCGCCGGCGGCTCGAGCGCTTTCACGAGATCCTGCGCTTCGCCGGCTGGACGAAGAGCTGGTCGTGCAAGAGCCGCGCGGACTCTCTGTCCGAGCCGACGATCCGCCTGCTCGCGGCCGCCGGGTGCCGGTCCATACACATCGGGATCGAGAGCGGCGACCAGCGGGTCCTGGATTCCATCGAGAAGCACATGGACCTGCAGCGATGCCTCGACGTGTTCGGACTCCTGAACGCCTTCGGAATCCGGCTCGAGTGCTCGTTCATGATCGGCCTTCCCGAGGACACGAAGGAGACGATAGACAAGACGCTCATCCTCGCGTCCGTCATCAACGAGCGGGAGTTGGGACTCGCCACCGTGGGCCTCGCCACGCCGTTTCCCGGAACGCGCATGGCGGAGGACGCCGAGTGCACGGGGTTGCGGTTGAGGACCCTGGACTGGCGGAACTACACGACGCAGAAGCCGATCTTCGGGACGGCCCGTTTCTCGATCGAAGACCTGCGCAGGGCCTTCGACGCGTTCCACCGCGAGAAGGCGCTCCTGAAGGCGCCTGCGGTCATCTCGGACGCCGACCTCTCCGGCTTCAGAAAGGACCTGGAAGAATGGGCGACACGGATACACGTCATGAAGGCGCAGCCGATCCCGGCTTGAGCGCGGACCCGATCAGGGTCCGCGCGAACGGCGTGACCTTCTTCGAATGGAAGGACCAGTCGTGCGTCCTCCTGGACGAGGAACGTCCGACGTGGCTGAAGACCTCGGGGAGCGGACGCTGGATCTTCGAGCGCGCGGCGGAGGAGCAGATCTCTCTCGAACGACTGGTCGCCGCCACGGCCGAGCACTACGGCCTGCCGGCAGCGGCCGTCGACCGTCCCGTCCGCGACTTCGTCGCCGCGCTCGGCGAGCACGGGTTTCTCGAGGGACGCGAACCTCGGGCCGAGCGTCCCTTCGCCGACGACCTCCCGGGCTACGGGCTGCACGGGGTGTGGTTCAACATCCTGACGCAGTGCAACCTGGCTTGCTCCCATTGCTTCATGCCCGAGAACCCCGGCAGCAAGCCCATCTCCGTCGAGGCGGCCGCGCACATCCTAGAGATCCTGGCGAAGCAGGGGGTCCAGCGGCTCTACCTCTCCGGCGGCGAGCCGCTCCTCCATCCCGAGCTCCCAGAGATCGTCCGCCGGGCACGGGCGCTCTCCGACTGGAAGCTGTTCGTCGTCACGAACGCCAGCACCGAGAGGGGCGAGCTCGTGGACGACCTCGCGGACCAGGTCGACTGGTTCCAAGTCTCGGTGGACGGTATCGACGCCGCGACGCACGACGCGCTACGGGCGCCGGGCTCGTTCGCCCGCGCGATCGGGCTGATCCAGCGCGTGGGGGCGCGCGCCTCGCGGGCGAAGACCTGCCTTTCGTTCACGCCGCATCCCACAAATGTCGATCAGATCCCGGAGCTCTTCCGCTTCGCAATGCAGGCAGGGGCGCGCGCCATCTACGTGACGAAACCGAAACGCCCGGCGCGAAACCACCCGGAACGGGACCCGCACATTGAGGAGTTCCTCTCCGCCGGCTTTCGCGCCAAGGTCCTGGCCGCCTACGACGAGATGGTCCTCTCCT
>CALBDV010000277.1 GCA_937927565.1 uncultured Holophagales bacterium | reverse complement strand
AGTCCCCCGGTTTCCACCCGACCGCCGTTCTCCCGACGTGCCTTGCGAATCCAAGCCCGCATCTCCTTCCACGCGCTGCTCGAGAGGCGGAGTTCGTACGAACTCCCGACCTGCAGAGACAAATCCGCCTCTAGAGCGAAGGATGCAGTGGCCAGCCGAGGCACATCGCCGCGGCTGACGAAGTGAGCGGACGCCCGCTCCGACCCCTCCGCGAGCGCGATCGCGAGGCGGTTCAGCAGTGCACCCGAGAGCTGCGCTACATCGGCCGCCGATGCAGCGAAGGTCGGCGAAGAGCATCCCGGCTCAGGCTCGACAAGACCGTTGAGAGCTTCCGCTGGCCAAAACGCATCCGCGTAGACTGTGAGGTGCCCGCGCCGGCACACTTCGAGCTTCGCTCGTCGCACGACATCGAGGATGCTCCCGCTGTGTTCGGAGGGCGCGATCGCAACGAGGCCGCGCTCCGCTCTCGCGTCGAGCGTCAGCGACGCGAAGGTCGGGGCCGACGACCGCCCCCGCCGCGCGTGCTCCAGGGCTGTGGCGATCGCATTCGACCCCGTGGTGTCGATCACGACATCCGCGCCCTCAGGCCAGCGGCTCCCGGAAAGCGTCGTCGAGAGGAGGTCGGACTGGTCGACCGTCACCTGGAGGTCCGGGCGAATCGCCTTTAGCCGCTTCTCGAGAGCCTCGACTTTCGGGTACCCGATATCCGCGTCGGAGAATAGCTGGCGGACCAGAAGGCCGGGCGCGACCTTCCCGCTATCGTGCAAGCCGATGGCCCGAACATCGGCCCGCGTGAGGTACTCAGCGATGTAGCTCCCGAGGCCGCCGCAGCCCCAGAGGGTCACTGTCTTTCCAGCGAACCAGGACATCGCGGTCTTGCTGTCCCGCCGCACGGTAACCTCTGGCCGATCCTCCCGAACCTCGCACCAGCTGGCCTTCGCGGATGCAGCCCAGGTCCAGAACAGCGCCTCCGCGGTGGCACCGATGCCCTTAAGCAGCTCGTCCCGGCTGTACTGGCACGCAGCGAGCTCCAACGCCTTCGCCGCATCAGCGTCGATCCGAAACACCGCGAGGTGCTGCTGGAGCGCCGTCTCCCCTGCAATCCCACGCATCGGCGTCCCGATGACGACGAAGAGCGGGGTGCCGGGTAAGTTCTGGAGGGCAGCCATCATGAGGGTCAGCACCAGGTAGCGTCGGTCTATCCCGCGCTCCGCGAGAGCTTCAAGGAGTTCCGCGACGGTCTTCGGGAACTCGAATGGCATCGGGTCGGCGAGGAGAATCGCCGCCGCAACGGGTGCAGCAGCTTTCGTCTCGAGGCCTGTCGTCCACCCGACGATGTCGATGCGCTTGGCGGTAGGGTTTTGTAGCTGAGCGAGCCCCGTCCACGCGAGGTATCCCACAGCTGGGGTGTTCACGCGGGGGATCACGAGTTCGTCTGTGACCGCGTACGCCACCGGCGGGTGGAGCGGCGCGCCGAGCGCATCGAGCTCTCCCCGCGCTCCCCGCTCCAGAAACGTCGCGATCCGATCCACGAAGCCAAACATGCCGTCGCCGGGATTCCACTCCACCGCCGAGGCCCTGTAGAGACAGAGGTGCCGCGCCCACTGGACGTGCGGATGTCCCGCGAACCGTTTGTGAAGCGTCCAGAGAGACGGCGGGCGGAAAGGGAAGTCCGGCGTGACCAGGATGCAGAGACGCTCCCGCTGTCTCAGGGGAAGCCCCGTTGGCTCCCTCTCCAGAGCGGCACATGAGACGGTGACGTCGACGAGCAGATTCGGGTCGTTATCGCGGTCGCCCAGTACCTCGAAGCTGTAGGGACCGGCGCGCTCGATCGCTCGAAGCTCCGCCAGCGCGCGCTTCTGGCCGTCAGTGCGATCCAAAACCTACTCGCTGTGAAGGCGGCTCGCTCGCGCCCCGAGCGGCCGCGACGGTCGCGGAGAGCCCAGCAGCCTTCGACGTCTTGCCACTCCTGCTGGTCACGGCGCGGCACGTCAGGCCTGCCTTCCCGACCTCAAAAATGATCGGTTCTGGGAACTTCGGGTCGCCGTGCTCCCCGGTGCACAGCACGTCATCCGGCGCCATCTCCTCGTACCGCTTCCTTGCCTTCGCGTGGGGTGGGTTG
>CALBDV010000276.1 GCA_937927565.1 uncultured Holophagales bacterium | reverse complement strand
GCGGACCGGCCGGGCGCCTCCTCGCGATCATGCTTTCGGAGACCCCTTCGGTTCCCGGGCGCTCCCCTTCCGGCCGAGGAAGAAGAGGAAGCCGTTCCAGGAGGTGCCGGTGATCTCACGGGCGATCTTCGAGAGGGAGCGGTAGGGCTTGCCCTTGTACTCGAACCCGTCGTCCAGGACGGTGACCCGGTGCTCGGCCTTCCCGTGGACGCGCGTCAGGACGGTCCCCGGGACGGGGAGGCGGGGATCACGGGCGGGTACGGACTCCGGCGTCGAGGCCACGGGCGTCCGGGCGGTCTTGGCGGCGGCGCGCGGTCCCAACGGAGGAGCGTTCCGATTGAGTTCCTCGATCCGGGCGAGGGCTTTCGGGGAGAGACCTCCTTCGGCCAGCTCCTGGATCCTGAAAGCGAGTCGCTTCCTGAGGTACTCCTTGTTCCGGCTCCGGGAGGGGGTCCCGAATAGCTCCTCGTACTTCCGGGCCAGGCCGGCGACGGTCAGGCTCCCCAGGGCCGCCAGGTCGGCGGCTGTCTTCGCGACGTTGGCGCTGTCGGCGCCTCGGGTGGGCTTCGGGCTACCCATGTTCGTCCTCCTTGGCCGGGGGCGTCTGTGCGCCCCTGGCGCCGGACATAGACGCTCTGTGTGGTGGGGATAGCAAGGTCTCAGGGTGGGGGGTCTCACCGCCGCGAGGATCTGGCGCCGACGGTCGCCATCCCGCCACAAGGAGCCTGAGAACAGCCGTCGCGAGGAGATCAGCGGGCCCATCAGGTGACGAAAGGGCCGCGCTGACAGCGCGCGCGTGATCTGCCGAAGGTCTCTCGCCTTCCCCGGCTTCCAGGGAACGGGTCCGAGGGGGGGATCCGAAGGCCATGCCCCGGCATTGCGACGGTCGTGCCGACGTCGTGCGTCTCGAAAATCCAGTGACTTGGGCACCGTTTCGCGGTTCAACAGGGGGTTGCTGAGCGAAAAGGAAAGTCCGGCGGGGCTCGAGGAAAGCCCTCCACACCGGGAGGCCCTACCTATGCGCTTCTACCTCTCCCGCCAGCGCGAGTCCGAAGTCCATGAGATGCGATGACACAGAGCATTCAGGATCCGGTCTGGTCCGCCCTCTAGAATCGGCTCGTCCTCCTCGAACGAAACAGAGACCGGAGAGCTTCCGCGAAAACTGCTGGAGGTCGCACTTGACGACGTCCTACGACCCTGCAAAGCACATCCGGCTCCTTGGGAGCGCGCCCCGTCCGGAGACCATCCTGGATCAGCGGGACGTCACGATCCACAGCTATGTGACGACGCTTCCGTTCGATCGCGACGACATCGCCGCTCGCCTCGAGCAGGCATGGCTGTCTCCTGCGATTCAGCTTGGCGGGTACTCGCGCCCCATCGTCGACAACGACAGCATCAGCTTCGTCCTCGGACTCCAGGGCGACCTTCCTGTCCGGGCCTACGACTTCGACAGGCGCCGCTCCTTGTGGTTTGCATGGAAGGGCACCATCGTCGAGACCCGTGCGGTCCGCTACTTCAAGAGTGAGAACGGATTCCTCTGCTTTACGACCGCCGGAGGCGGCGTTCGAATCACCGACGACCGCCTCGACGAGTTCAATTCGACGTTCCTAGGGATCCCCAAGGGCTGGGCGCACCGCCTTCAGTTCGACCTTCGGAAACTCAGGCTGCTTTGCTTCGGGCGCTTCGCCGAGCGCCTCTACATGCTGCGGTTCTCTGACCCATCGAGCATTGGGTACAAGAGCATCGACTCCGCGCTCTTTCAGAGTCGGGAGTTCATTGAACCCGACGCTCAGCGTTTTCGCGAGATCAAAGAGGATCCCGACGTCAAGGTCCAGGGCTTCGATTCCGCGGTACGAGTGTCGACCGCCGAAGTCACAGAGCCCGTCGATGTGCGATTCGCCGTCCGGGGCCCAAGCGGCGCTCTTCGCCTGCGCTTCCCGAAGGTCACCTACAGATCTCAGCCCTCGTCCGGCGAGGCGGAAGCGGT
The DNA here is from genome assembly GCA_937927565.1 of uncultured Holophagales bacterium. GTDB lineage: Bacteria > Acidobacteriota > Thermoanaerobaculia > UBA5066 > UBA5066 > UBA5066. The sequence goes on along the minus strand of CALBDV010000276.1, from coordinate 1,591 downwards.
TCTTTTCTATCGCCTCGTCGACGCGGCGATGAACTCTGTCCTCGACGACGACTACTACGCACGTCAGCGCCTCAGCGTCGCGGAGGTCGAGCAGGGCACCGACTCGCTCGACCTCTTTCCGGATCTCACCGACACCGCAGGCTTCAGAGAGGCCCTCCAACATCAGGCCGCACTCTCTGAGTTCTTCGCGAAGCTGGACCTGATGGAGCCGAAGCACCGTTGGCTCCCGCCGCTGATAGCGCTCGATGAACTGCTGGCAACCCCAGAGTTCCCGTCGCTCCTGACTCGCGCCGTACTGGATCTTGTGCAGCGGGATTGCAGGACGGCGAGTCGTCTGCTGGAGGAGGCCCTCGATTCCCCCCGCCTCGTGCGACTCGGCTCGCTCGTATGTCGCATCCTCTCGGGAGAAGTTCAGGAGATCCCCGCTGGCGAGAGGGCCTATGTCGAAAGCGTCGTCCTCTCATGGCTCGTTGCTCACGAGGAACGCGGGTGGGATGTAGACATCGAGTCCGAGGACATCGCGGCGGGATCCCTTCGCTTTACGCCTCCGGACCTCGGCCTCGATGTGCTTGCGAAGGTCCTCTGGAAGCTCATCGGCGTGTTCCACCGTCGTCTCTTGGAGGGCTCTGACGACGCCGGACCGGATCTCTCCAAGTTCGCATGGTGCGTTACGGCCGCAGCGGCGCTCTCCCCGAACCAGCAGCACGGGATCGCCGCGCTCAAGCTGCTTGCGAGTGGCCGCGCTCCGAAGAAGCCTGCGGAAACTGCGCGAGTCCTGAAGGAGCCCGTTCGGACACAGGCCGAACTGGATGCCGCGGTGCTGGAGCAGTTCGGACTTCCGCTCTGGCCGCTGCTCTCCCTTCGGCAGGGCGAGGCCGGCCCCCTACTGTCGAACGACGGCATCGGTGCCGCTCTGCGCCTCACGCTCACACCTTCGCAGGGAGCTCGACGGCACAGAGACGAACCCGTCGATCTGAGGACCGGGGAATCCCTGGCTCTGCCGCAGTCGACCGGCGCCCACGTAGGGGTGACGTTCCAGAAGTTCGGCGTCACACGCACCGTGACCCTCACGGCCGCGCAGGGCGCTCCAGCCCGGCCTTCGAACGTTCGAAGCTTGCCGAAGATGATCCAGGAGAAGCGTCTCCGGGAACAGCGGGAGGCACGAGCTCGGATCGATCCCGCTGGCGTTGTCATCGGATCGAGTCCGGCGCTCTTGGAGGTCTTCGGGCAGATCCAGCTGGCGAATGAGATCCAGGGCTTGGCGGCCGTGCTCCTCCTCGGCGAGTCAGGTGCCGGCAAGACCCATGTCGCACGACTGATTCATGACTCCAGCCCGCGCGCCAAGAAGCCCTTCGCCGAGGTCAGCGCCGGTGGGACAGGCGGGGATCCGATTTCGCAGCGGGGCGAGTGGGTGGGATACGGACGGAAACACGGCTTCCAAGGAATAGAGCCCGAAGGGCGGCCTGGGCATATTTCGGGAGCGCAAGGCGGGACGCTCTTTGTTGATGAATTCGCCTCGTTCTCGCCCGTGCTTCAGGACATCTTCCTCTCCGTCCTCCCGATCTGGCACTCCTTCGAGCGGATCTCCCTC
>CALBDV010000275.1 GCA_937927565.1 uncultured Holophagales bacterium | reverse complement strand
ACCGGCTCGCCGCTCCCCGATGCGACGCTCGCCGCCTGCCTCGCCTCCGACGCCGTCTTCCTCGGCGCCGTCGGCGACCCGGCGTTCGACGGCGAGCCGCGGGAGAGAAAGCCCGAGACGGGCCTCTTGCGCCTGCGTAAGGCGCTCGGCGTCTTCGCGAACGTCCGGCCCGCGAAGACCGTCCCGGGCCTTGCCGCCGCCGGGCCGCTGAAGCCCGAGATCGCCGCGGGCCTCGACCTCGTCGTCTTCCGCGAGCTGACCGGCGGCCTCTACTTCGGCGAGCCGCGCTCCCTCGACCTCGCCGGCGGCCGCGCCGTGAACACTCTTCCCTACACGCGGGAAGAGGTCGAGCGCATCGCCGAGCTTGCCTTCCGCGCCGCCGAAGGGCGCCACAGCTTCGTCACCTCCGTCGACAAGGCGAACGTCCTGGAGACGTCGGTCCTCTGGCGTCGCGTCGTCGAGGAGGTGGCCGCCCGCCACCCCGCGGTCCGCCTCGAGCACCAGTACGTCGACTCCTGCGCGATGGCCCTCGTCCTGACGCCCTCCCGCTTCGACGTCCTCCTCACCGAGAACCTCTTCGGAGACATCCTCTCCGACCTCGCCGGAGCCCTCGTCGGCTCGCTTGGCCTCCTCCCCTCCGCAAGCCTCGGTGCCGGTCCCGGCCTCTTCGAGCCCATCCACGGCTCGGCCCCGACGCTCGCCGGCAAGGACGTCGCGAACCCGATCGGAGCAATCCTCTCGATGGCGATGCTCCTGCGCGAAGGCTGCGCGCTTCCCCGCCCCGCCACGGCGATCGAGACTGCCGTGGAGAGAGTCCTCTCGGTCGGGCTCCGCACGGTTGACCTGGCCGCTTCCGGTGCCCCCACCGCGTCCTGCTCCGAATTCGGGCATGCGGTCGCCGACGCGCTTCAGAGTGCCGTCCACGGAAACACGCTGCCCGCGTCACCGAGGGTGGCGGAGCCCTAGCCTTCCAATGGACGGCCGGCGCCGTCCATTTCGAAGGAACAGAACGAACTGGTGACGGGGTGATCTGCGACGACTATGATCGCCCCATCCAATCCATGTCGAGGACGCCGACTCTCGTCCGCCTGAACGAGCAGGAAGACCTCGCGATCGCGCCCCTGCTGCAGGCCCGGCGAGAATTCTCCGCTCCCCCTGTTGTAGTTCCGAGCCTCTCGCGCAGCTTAGCTGCGGGACCCTGTGTTCCGTTCCGGACCTACCCCGGTTCCGGTCGACTTCATTCGTCCCGTTCCCTGGTCCCTCTTTCCAGGAGTTGAGAGCCCAACACGGCCCCCCGGCGGAACACGCAATTCGATTCGGCCGCTGCCACCGAAGGGCACGGAGTGTACGATTCGACCCGGCGGCGCAACACGCAACCTATTCCGCGCAATACACTTAGCGCACACCAAGACTCTCCATCTCCAACCCGTCCCTCGGGAGCCACCCAGGCCTTCGACGAACCCACTCAAGCCGCTCCGCGCTCGTTCCGCCAATCGCGGAACTACCGTACGGTCCGGCCGGCCCCACCCAGACCTTCCACTCCCCCCGCCCGGCAACGACGACGAGGTCCCCGGGAACCTGAATGTCCCTTTAGCCGCTTCTCGGGACAGATTCTCTTTTCAGCGTTCTAACCTGTCCCGAACGAAACCAGGATAGATCTCGGCCATCGCCGTGTCCCGTCGGGATTCCTTGTGACCGTTCCGGCTTACACTGCTCGGAATGACGTCAATCACCTCCGGAAGGCCCAGGAATAGGCGTCGATTTCGTGCCATTTGGACGCCCCCCAGCCGTCTAATAGACGGTTGAACTAAGCGCTGCGCGCAGGGAGGGGCCGGACTCGGTGGTACTCGCGGGGTGAGGTGAGGATGCCTTCGTGGCCGCAGAAGCGGCGACGGAGGTAGGAGATGACATCACCCCTTCGAGAGCGGTTTCGACAGGATCTTCAGCTGGCGGGGTTGTCAGGAAAGACGCAGGTCGCGTACGTCAGCACCATCGTCACCGCCCTCTGAAGCACCTTGTCCTCAAAGGTCGGTATCCCG
>CALBDV010000274.1 GCA_937927565.1 uncultured Holophagales bacterium | reverse complement strand
AGGTCGCCCGATGTAAGCAGGCGATGCACCTTCCCGAGTTTCCCGTCGATCCGGCCGGACTCCCCACGTCTGATGTACGAGATTCCGCTCGCTGAGAAATCGTCAAGCAGCACGATGTTCCGGAACCGCGGGTGGCGAGCGATGGGCTCGGTGACGATTGCGCGCAAGTCCTTAGCAAGGCTTGATAGAAGGTCTTCGGTTCTGTCCCCCGTGCCGTCGTACGTCTGAAGGACCTGCTCGTTGCTCAGTTCGGGATTGGCGCGGCGGAACACATCTGTTCGCGCGCCGTCACTCAAGCCCAGGAATAGCGTCTGGCGTTGCAGGGCCCGAAACTGGGGGCTCTTTGAGATACGACAGACCTGCCATGGGCGCAGACCGAGGCCCTCTGCGGCCATCTCGATCAGGAGTGGACGCACGTGGTCCGAATACGCGGTGGAGACCAGGTGATGCACTTCGGAGATCGAGATGAAGACGAGGCGCGAACGCAGAAAATCGTAAGCGATCTGTCGCTCGGCTTTCTCCTCGAACTGCTCGAGCCATCGCGCTAGGCTCTCGACAAAACGCATCCCCGGCGAGAATTGCTGATACTCATCGTACTTGTACAGGGCGAGAGCCTGCAGAACCGGTCGTTCGCGGGCGATGTCCTCGGGCGCCCACTCCATGACATCCGCCAGGAGGCGTTCGGCGAGGGCGTCTCTCACTCCTGATCCTCTCCGCGCAAGAGGCCCGGGGTCTCGAAACGAAAGCGGCCAGCAGATCCGGTGATGGCTTTCAAGTAGCTCAGCATCGCCTGAACGCCGCGATACCCCGCGGGCGCGATGTTCCAGCAGGTGTCCATCGCAGGGGATACCTCATCGACGCTCAGGGAAGGCCCCTCCGCGAGAAGGGCGAAATCGTTGCCCGGCCATGCGCCCTTGTCGCCGATGCACAAGATCTCTTTCATAGCACGATCGTCGGCGGCGAGAGCCTGCCGCACGCGATCGATGACCGCCAGCTTGCTGACGCCTGGTGCTAGGACGTCGAGCGAGTGACTGGAGCGGACGAGCAAGACTCCCTTATGCGGTTGGACGATGCTAGCAACGAGGGAATAGAGGCCTTCGGCGTTTCCACTGCCGACTGCTTCGATCGTAAGCTGAGGTGGCCGTACTGTGAGTCGTGCTGAGCGCGCGAGCATGGTGTCTGCCTGAAGAGCCGCGCACAGTTCGCTCGGCAACCGGCACGGGCCTTCGGCGGCTGGTCTGGCGCCGTCCTGGAGCGTGGCGATGTCTCCTCCGTTGTAGTAGCCAACGACGACTGCGGGCCAGAGATCCGTCGGCAACTTCCGGCGCAAGTCCTCCCTGACAGACTTGCCCCGGCCCGTCGCGATGCCGAGCACGGCTCCCGCGCTAAGGAGCCGCCTCAGGTGCGCAGCGATCGCTGGGCGAATGCCATCGAATCGCTCTTCGGTGCTGCAGAGGGTGCCGTCGTAGTCGAAGACGAAGCCGCCGAACTCGGCGGCGGATAGACGCGCGGTAAATGACGAGTAGGCGCGAATCCAGTCGGCGCCAGGCAGGGTCACTTTGGGCCGGCTTCCCATCGCGCGCTGCTTTCGGCGAACTGCGGCCTTCACCGGCGGGATCGACGTCAGCCGGCGATACCCGGAACGAAGGTGGTAGATCTTCCGGCCGAAGTCCGGAACGCCTGGCCGGCCTGGGTCGATGCCTCGAGCTACGCCAACACGTCCGGCGAGGCGGATTACGGAGACCATCGCGCTCACGGCTCCCAAGGGGCCATCTTGCACCTTGATATGGACTTTGGGGACGTCTGGCAGTAAGGCCAAGGTCCTGTCGGCGATACCCCTGTCGGCCGCAGTGCTAACAGCTAGGATGGCGCTTTCTCGTGCCCGCTTCGCGAGCCAGTGATGACGGCCGTGCGCGAAGTTCCGGAAATCGGTCGCCTGTATGTGTCCGAGTGCTGCTTCAGTGAACTTGGACTCGAGGTCGATCCCGGCCGGCAGGGTCGCCGCGGAACAGAGCACCAACAGAGTGTCTCGCTGGACG
>CALBDV010000273.1 GCA_937927565.1 uncultured Holophagales bacterium | reverse complement strand
AAGCCGCCGCAGCCTTCAGGATCGAGTTTGCCCGCCGCAGCTCGGCGTTCTCTCGTTTCAACCGCTTGACCTCGGCCGACTCCTCGCTGGTGACGCCAGGACGGGCGCCTTGGTCGACCTGGGCCTGGCGCACCCACTTACGGACGGTCTCTGCGGTGCTCACCCCCAGCAGCTGGGCGACCTTGCCCATCGCCTCCCAGTCCGTGGCGTGATCCTGGCGGATCTCCTCGAACATGCGCACCGCCCGCGACTTCAGCTCAGGCGGGTACCTCTTCGACGTGTTCCCAGACATGACTCCAACCTTCCCAAGGTTTGGAGTCTCCCGACATGCCGGGGCGGTTCACCGGCGCAGTGTTTGCGACCGACGCTGCGGAAGGAACAGCGGTCGCCATGATGGCCATCGCACAGATGCTGGCCCCGGCCAGAGTCTGCTTCCAAGTCGTGAGCGACACCGCTTCCCCCTCCACATGTGGTCAAGAAGTGCGCTGGCGTGAGGCCGGGGTCTACTTCCTGATCCTTCTCGAGTCCGCGTGAGCGGATCGACCCGTGCCTCCCCTTACCGCCAGGTTGGCCAACGCGGGTCGCAGGCTAGCACCGCAGTCATCGAACCGTCTATGCCCGTTCCATGCTCGACAGGCATCAGTGCCCAAGTTGCGCGCGGGACTGATGGCGAGCCACCGCGGGAAGTGTGCTTGCGGGAACGTTCCCCGGCTGCCGACCCCGCAGGTGGGGTTCGCTACCTGGCGTTGGCCAGACTCTTCGCAGCGTGGGCGAGTCTGTAGGAGTTGGTGCCGGTTTCGATGATGTTGCCGCCGAAGGTGAGGCGGTCGACGATCGCGGCGCACAGGCGGGGGTCGGTGAAGGTTTTGGTCCAGCCGGCGAAGGACTCGTTGGACGCGATCGCGACGGAGGCTTTCTCTTCGCGTTCGGTGAGGACTTGGAAGAGGAGTTCGGCTCCGCGTCGGTCGAGTTGCATGTAGCCGAGTTCGTCGATGCAGAGGAGGTCGACGCGGCCGTAGCGGGCGATGGTCTTGGCCAGGATCATCTCGTCGGCGGCTTCGACGAGTTCGTTGGCGAGTTTGCTGGCCAGGGTGTACTTCACGCGGTAGCCGGCCATCGCGGCTTCGGTGCCGAGTGCGATGAGCAGAATCCTTCTATAAGGCCGCAACTGGACTAACCCCGTTCAAGCCACTAGAGGAGAGGGGGGCGCTCACGGAGGGAGCCGAGAAGTTGCTCCCGGAGTTCTGTACTCACCTGAATCAGCAAGTGACGGTTCTCCTCCACGCGCTTCCTCAGTCGACGTTGAGAGAAGATGTCAACGCGCTTCCATTGATGGCGCTCGGAGCGCAGGCTGATGGCTCTTGGAGAACTCAGATTGGGAGCAAGGCAACGAAGCAAGTCTTCGAGTCCATGAAGCAGATCGTCCGAGACGCCGGACGCACTTTCACAGAGACGCCGGTTTCCATCACGGTCGAAAACAACTCCCAACGGGAGGTGACCCTCGCTCTCGCCGCCGATCCGGACGTAGTCATCCGGGAGGACTTTGGCACAAGCAGCGAGTACAAGGCCGCTATCGAGATCAAGGGCGGCACCGACTATTCCAACGTCCACAACCGAGCCGGTGAGGCCGAAAAGTCTCACGCGAAGGCCATTCATGACGGTGCTGGTACATGTTGGACCATCATCGACCTGCGCGGCGCCGACATGTCCCGCTTGCGCACGGAGAGCACTTCAACGCGCGAATGGATTGACCTCACGGAAGTGTTGAATCGTAAGGGGACGACTTGGGATCGCCTCACCCAGATAACGCGTTCTGCCATGGGTATCTGAGGCCGGTCAACGTCCGGACGGGTTCGCGCACAAACCGCGCCGACCTACCGGAACCTGCTCGCGGTCCTCACCGACGGTGACCCGGCTGGGCTCAGTCGATGGAACCGACGATGAAGCGGGTACTTCCGGGTCGACAGCCCGAGCTTTGGTCAGGGTTACCCGACATCGAAGGGGCGGACGCGCCGGCGGTTGCCACCACCTGCCCGGCGCTGTTCTCGATCCGCAGTGGGTCCTCGCGCGCTACCGAACCCGGCGGCCACACCAGCGTCACCTCTGCGCCGTTGTCGGTGACGACCCAGAAGCAGGCACGCCCATCGACGACTTCACCGTGGAGTTCGCTGTCGGCCGTCAAGGCTGCGCCACGCGCGCTGCCAGCGGGGGAGGTGTCCAGCATCAAGGCCTCGGACGAGGATGGTGAGCATCCGGTCATGGTCAGGCCCAGGCCGGGCAGCACCAAGGCCACAAGGACCCTGACCGCTGCCCGGCCTGTGCGCCCCTGCCTAGGACGTGACACTCGACACCCCGAAGTGGCTGGAGATAGTGCTCCACTTCTCGGCATACATGGTGCTGCCCGCCCGCGCGATGTGGATACCTCGCGGGTAGACCGTGGAGGATCCCTTCAGGACCAAGGGCCCGCCGGAGTCTCCGCCGGCGGTGCTTGTACCGCCGGTGTAGGACGCGAGACCGTAGGTGCAGCCCGAACTGTCACAGAACGAAGCCGACAGGGATTGCACAACCTTCCCGCAGTTCTCGTTGGTTGTCGTTCCACTGGTGCAGTATGTCGCCCCCACGGCCGGGTTGCTGGCCGCACCGGTGCGCCAGCCGGTGCCCGTTGAACCTCCCATGTAGATGTAGCTGCCGTAGCTCGAACCTGACAGCAACGCCATGTCGTAGGCCGGGAACGGGCCGCGGCTGGTCATCTTGCCGAAGTAGTTCGTGCTTGAGTACCACTGCGAGTTCAGCCCTCCGCAGTGGGCCGCGGTCAGCGCGAACCGAGTGCCGGCGGAGTTCTTCACGATGAAGCCCGACGAGCAGCCAGCACCGCCGCTGGTGATGCGCGCCCCGCCCCAATGCGGTGTGCCGTCAGAGGCGCGCGAGTCCCGGCCGGCTTCGTCAGCCTTCACGAACTTGATGGCCCCACCCTTCTTCGACAGCGCCGCCACAGCTGAGGCGTCGAGATTGCCGTCGATCCGCACCATGTCGTTGGCGGCGTCGTAGTAGAACCCGTACGCCACATCGGCCCGCTTGGACGTCGCCCGCAGGCCCTCGATCTGGCTCATCAGGTCCGCAAGCGAGGCCTTGGTGAACACGCTCGCCCGCGCCCGGTCTGAACCAGCGACTCGGGAGTCGGCGAAGACTCGACTGACGACCTGTCCGCCCTCGGAGAACGCGCCCGGCGAGACATCCTCGGACAGTGCCCCGTCCCGGGCCGCTCCCTCCTGCGCCAGGGCTGCCGCGTCCCCGGCGGTACCCGCCGCTGACCGTGCTCCCGCACCTGCCTCGGCCGCGACCTTGGCCGCCTCAGCCCCTCCCGGGTCGCCGGCCTGCGCCATCGGCGCCATGGCCGCGGCCAGCGCCGCCAGCGACGCGACCGCGATGGGAACCGTTCTCTTGAACCTCATCACCAGACCTCCTTGTCCGCACCCCTGCCAAGACCCCCTATAGGCCCTGAGCGTCAGGGCGTTGGCTTCCAGGGCGGCGAGCCACTTCTCGGACCACTCCTTCAGCGTCACCGACTGGGCTTCGACCATCGCGACCTCGGCCTTGCGGGCGGACCGGCGCTCGGCTGGCGGCACGAACCGGCCGCGAGCAATCTGCCCGCGAGTGATGTCGAGCGCCGCGCGTGCATCCGTAAGAGTGTCGAACATTCCAAGGGAATGCGTACGCCCCTCGTAGTCGACCCTGACCCGGTAACGACCTCGATACCGGGTGACCCCCCTCGGCAGCTTCGCAGGTGCAGCCATGCGTCCTCCGCGAGTCGTCCCGTTCAGGAGGTGGTCGGGCCTGGGCTACACGAACTCATCCACCACCTGTGACAGCTGTGTGACAGTTCCTCTGGCGTGTCAAGTCTAGACATGACACGTTGTGTCCGCATCACAGACAACGCCTGATCTGCGCGTTTGCGCAGATCAGGCGTTGTTTTGAGCACTGAACAGCGTGGGAGCGAACCGCAGTGGTGGAGGTGGCGGGAATCGAACCCGCGTCCACTGACGGGAAACCAGGGCTTCTCCGGGTGCAGTGCGCTGTGGACCGCTTGCGACAGCGAGCAATCCGGCATTTCTCGGCCCCAGCGCTCGCGCGCACACGTCCGCTGACAGGCCCAGTCGAGTAAGAGTCCCGCGCCGTCCCC
>CALBDV010000272.1 GCA_937927565.1 uncultured Holophagales bacterium | reverse complement strand
CTCATCGACCTCTCCTCAGCCCTTCTGCAGCTCTCCGAGAAGAGCCGTCGCCGTGTCGAGGACGCCGGATGCCGCCATGTGGCGGGCGATCCGCACCGCGTCGACGACCTCTTCGACGCTCGCCCCGGCGGCCAGGGCCGCGCGCGCCTGCGAGCGGGCGCACGATTCCTGGCCCCGGCCCAGCGCGGCGCCAATGGCGATGAGGCACCGGTACTTCGCCGGCACCGCGCTCGCTTCCCGCCCGACGCTCTGCGCGGACGACATCGCCGTCGCCACGAGGAGGTCGGGCGCCACGTCCTTTACCTTCGCCGGCCAGGCGGGCAGAGCGTCTCCCATTCGGGCCGTCATCATCGAAAAGACCTGTTCCGCGCTGGGCATACCCTGTCCGCTCATCATCTTCTCCTTCTCGATCGCTTCGTCTTCCGTCACGCCGGGCGTCGGAGCGCCCGGGCTCATCCCAATGCCTCGTCCACCCAGACGAGGTCGTTCGCCTTCACCAGGTCCTTCACGGCGGCGAGGAACGGCCGCACGTCGTCCCCGCCGGTAGAGGCCACGCCGAAGCTCATGAAGGCCGGGGTCGATTCCATCAGCCCCTTCACGGTCGGCACCTCGAGCTTCAGGTCCACCACGTCGAAGGGCTGGTCCGTCACGAGCTTCTCGAGCTTCACGAGGAAGCGCTTGTCACCGAACCCGCCGGCGATGCTGACCCGCGCCCGGACGGGAATCTCGGCGATCTTCTTCTCCGCCTCGGCCCGTGCCGAGACCGCGTCGGCCTTCTCCCGCTTGGCCGCCGCCTCCTTCCGCACCTGGGCGAGGATCCGGTACTCCCTCTCGACCTTCCGGACGACGTCCCGGCCCGGGAACGAGATGGCGTCGGACGGGCAGACCATGGCGCAGGTCGAGCACCCGACCATGCAGTTGTACGGGCGCGCGGCCTCCGCCTTCGCGGGCGGGCCGGGCCGGATCTCGTAGACCTCGCGGCCGCACGTCACCCAGCAGAGCTGGCAGCCGATGCACGCCTCGGGGTCGACCTTCGGGAACCACGGGATCTCCTTGCGGGGAGCTCCGTGCCACAGCGTGTTGCTCAGGTCCTTTGCCATGAGGTCTCTCCTCTACTTCCGTTCAGGGGGTGTGATCGGGGTCTTCCCGTCGGAGACTCCCCTTGAAATTTCTTCAACGCTCCCGGGCGTCCCCTATCAACGGGACTGATAGTCCCCCCGCGCCGTCGCCATCAACGGCAATCGCCGCACGATTCATGCCGTTGGTACCGGCGCCGGGATGGTCCGGGCCCTGCCGAACGCCCGTCTCAGCTTCTGTCCCGTCGTCTCGAACAGGTCGTAGAAGACCGGGACGTAGATCAGCGTGAGGAACGTCGAGACCGTGAGCCCGCCGATCGCGACGACGGCGAGCGGGCTCAGGCGCTCGAGGCCAATCGCCCACTCGAGGGCGATCGGAAGCATGCCGACGGCCGTCGCCGCGGCGGTCATCAGGATCGGGCGCGTCCTGACGCGGACGGATCCGATCAGGGCGTCCTTCAGGCTCTCCCCGCGGCCGCGCGCCTCCTCGATGAAGTCTATGAGGAGGATGCTGTTCTTCACGACGATCCCGGCGAGGAGGATCATTCCCATGAACGACGGCATGCACTGGTGCTTGCCGGTCAGGAGGAGCGCCCAGACGGCCCCGATGACCCCGAGCGGGATCGCCACCATGATCGTCAGCGGGTGGAGGAACGACCGAAAGGCCGGGACGAGGGAGAAATAGAGGAGGACGAGGCCGAGGACGAGCGCCGTCATCAGCGCCGAAAACGCCTCGTCCATCGTCTTGCGCTCCCCTTCCTCGGTCAGGGTGTAGCCGGGAGGGAGCTTCAGCCCCTCGAGCGCCTTCGCGACCCCGTCGTTGATGTGCGTGACCGCGGTCGTCGAGCGGTAGCCCAGGACGTCGACCGTCTCCTGAAGGCTCTGCCGCGTGTGGAGCGTCGGGACGACGGCCCGCTCGAGCCGCCCGAGGGACGAAAGTGGGACGCTGCCGCGCGGAGTGAGGACCGGAAGCGTGGCGAGGTCCTCCGGCGCGCCGCGGCGGTCGGACCGCGACTGGACGAAGATCGGGAACGAGTCCTGCTGGGGAACGCGGAGGGGTGTCGCTGGCACGCCCTTGACCTGGGCGCTCACCTGCGCCGCCACCGCGGCCGCGTCTAGCCCAAAGAAGGAGAGCTGCTCGGCGTCGGGGAGGAAACGGACCTCGACGCGGTCGAGCGTCCAGGTCGGCACCACGGCCGTCAGGCCGCCGACGGTCCGGAGCCGATTCGCCACGTCTTCCGAGAGGGAGGCGAGGACCTTCGGGTCGGGGCCCGAGATCATGAGGTCCACGGTCGACCGGATGGTGGAGAGGGGCGTGGCGCCGTAGTCGAACGCCGCCGGGAACCGGATGCCCGGGATCGTCCGGAGCTTCTCGAGGACGGAGCGTTCCACGTCCCAGAGCGACTCCTTCCTGTGGAAGCGGTCGACGAGGTGGACCGTCACGAACGCCTGCTGCGGGTTGCGGCCCGAGCCGAACGTGAGGGCGCCGGGCTCGGACCCGAGGCTGGCCGAGGTGCGAACGACGCCCGGCTCCTCGCGGATCGCCTTCTCGACCTGCGAGAGGAGAGTTTCAGCCTGGGCCAGCGAGGTGTTCGGGTACGCCTCGAACGTGACGCGGAAGATCCCCGTGTCCATCGGGGGCATCAGGTCGCGGCCGACGAGGGGGATGACGAGCCGGCCCGAGATCACGAGGAGGAGGACGGCGGGGAGGATGAAGAGCGCCTTGCGGCGGAGCGCGACCTCCACGACGCGGACGAAGAACTCCTGGACGGCGTGGAGGATCGTGCCGTTGACGACGTGGTCGAGCTTCTTCTCCCAGCCCCACCTCTCCTTGCGGCCGCCCAGCCGGAGGATGGTCGGCGCCAGGATCGGCAGGATCGTGACCGAGACGAGGTACGAGGCGAGGAGAGCGATCGAGAGCGTCAGGCTGAGCGGGCGCAGGACGGTCTGGACGAAACCTCCGATGTAGATGATGGGGAGGAGGACGACGACGGTCGCGTAGGTCCCCGAGAGGATCGCGAGCATCACCTCCTCGGTGCCGCCGACGGTGGCCTGCGAGAGGTCCTTTCCGAGCTTGTGGTAGTGCCGCTCGATGTTCTCCAGGACGACGATCGCGTCGTCGAGGAGCATTCCGACCCCGAGGATGACGCCCGTCAGAGTGACCATGTCGAACTGGAAGCCGAAGAGCCACATGAAGGCGAACGTGATGAGGTAGGTGAACGGGATCGAGATGGCTGCGAGGAGCATCCCGCGCGTGTCCGCGAGGAAGAGAAAGATGACGAGGATCGTGAGCAGGATCGCGTCGCGCAGTGCGTCGACCATGTTCGAGACGCTCTTGCCGATCAGCTCGCCCTGCGTGTCGGTGACCTCGAAGGTGATCCCCGGGTACTGCCGTTCGAGCTCGGGGAGCCTGGCGGTCACGGCGTCGATCGTCGGGAGGGCGAAGCCCGAGAGGGCACGCTGGATCGAGACGCCGATGGCCGCCTTCCCGTTGCCGTGGTAAGCGGACATCCGCTCCTGGACTCCGCGCTTCACCGTCGCGACGTCGCGCAGATAGACCGGCGGGCCGGCAGCCCCGCCGATCACGACGCCCGCGGCCTCCTCGGGCCTGAGGAGCTGGCTCTGGCTCTTCAGGAGGAAGTGGGTCGTGTCGGTGACGAGGAGCCCTTCCGGAGTGTTCCGGTTCCAGGCCGAGAGGGCCGCGGCGACCTGCCCCGGGCTGAGCCGGCGGGCCTGCAGCTCGTCGGGGTCGAGGACGACCGAGACGACGGGCTGATATCCGCCGAAGACCTCGACGTTCGCGACGTCCGGGAGGCGGAGGAGCGCCTCCTTGACCGGGTTCTGCGCGAGCTGGCGGACCATCGAGAGGTCGAGGCCGGACCCCTCCTTCGGCGAGAGGGCGAGGACGAGGACCGCAGGCGTCGCCGACGACACCTTGTAAACCTGGAACGGGCGGATGTCGGGCGGGAGGAGCGGCCGGATCTTGTTCAGGGCGTTCGAGACGTCCGTGGCGGCCGAGTCGAGCCCCTTCTGGTACTCGAACTCCGCGGTGACGACCGAGACCTCGTCGTTCGACGTGGAGGTCACGCGCCGGACGAGCTCGA
>CALBDV010000271.1 GCA_937927565.1 uncultured Holophagales bacterium | reverse complement strand
AGGTGCGGCGCAGCCATCGACGTTCCGGACGCCGACGCCGCCAGGTTCCCGCCGGTGAACTGGAAGCCCGTGCCGGAGGAGTAGGTCACCCCGGTCTGGACGGAGGTGATCGAGGAGCCGGGCCCCGCGATGTCCGGCTTCGGTCCGGCCGGGACGCTCTCTCTGCGCGGCCCCCGCGACGAGAAGGAGGCGAGCGTGTCGGACCCGGGAAGGAGGGCGACGTTCACACCCTCGGAGAGGGCTCCCTTGAGGCGGTTTCCGTCCGAGAGGGAGACGAGAACGGAGGGAATCGTCACGAACTCGGCGTCGATTCCGGCGCCCATCCCCTGGATCGCGTCCACGACGTTCGCTACGACGGTGGCGATCGCACCCGCGTCCTGAGCGCGCTTGACCTTCTCCGAAAAGTTGCAGTCGCCCCGGTCGACGAGCGCGACCTTGCCCACGAGCGCGGTCCCGTTCGATATCGCTGAGCACGCGTTTGCGGGGCTCACGTAGGCAAGCGTTCCGATGGTCCCGCCCGCAGGCGGCGTCCCCCCGAAGTCGGCCGTCCCGGCGCTGACGACCCCCGCGACCGACGAAGGCTCGAGGACCCGGAGCGAGCCGGCCGTGACCCCCGAGTCGACCGAGGCCGCGACGGAGATCGCATGGTTCGAGGTCCCGGGGCTCGAGTTGACGAAGTACGTGTCGCCGGCGTTCCCCGCCGAGCAGACGACGACCATCCCTGCCCGGGCGGCGTTGTCGGAGGCGATCGCGCTCGAGTCGGTGCTCTCCCCGAACGCCGAGCCGAGCGACATGTTGACGACGTCGAGCCTGTCGGAGAAGTCGCCGTCCTTGTTCGGGTCGATCGCCCACTCCAGCGCCTGCGTTACGAGACCGGTCGATCCCGAGCAGCCGAAGACCCTCAGCGCGTAGAGGCTCGCCTTCGGGGCGACGCCCGGGCCGATTCGGAGCGACGAGAAGGGGACGTTTCCATCGTAGGGACCCGGGAAGGTCGTGCCGTCGGCCTTGACTCCCGCGCCGCCGACGGTGCCCGCCACGTGACTCCCGTGACCGCCGCAGTCCATCGGATCGGGGTCTGGCTTCGGGGCGGCGTTGTCCGTACCGTAGCTGTCGCCGGCGAAGTCGTACCCACCGACGACGCGCGCGGTCGGGAAGAAAGCGTCGGGCGCCTTCGTCCGGTCGTTCGCCCGATAGTCAGCCTCCGCGCCGTTCCCGCCGAACATGGCGTGCTGGTAATCGATGCCGCTGTCGATGATGCCGACCTTCACTCCCTCGCCCGCGTTCCCGTACGCCTGCCACACCTGAGCCGGCACGCCGAGGAAGGGGACGCTCGTGGAGTTGGCCGGGGAGTGGAGGACGAGGGGCTTCACCGCCTTCACGCCCGGGAGGGCGCGGATCGCGTCGACCCGGGAAGGGTCGACGAAGACCGCGATACCGTTGAACAGCCGCTGCGTCCGGAACTGGACGCGGGCGCCGATCTCCGGAGTCGTCAGCCGCTCCTCGACCCTGACCTGGGCGCTCTCGAGCTCGGTCACGCGGGTGACGGAGACGCCCAGGGCCGACTTCCGGCCTGGGCCGCCAGCCCTCAGCCAGCTCTCCACGGCCGGCTCGCCTTCCAGCTCGATCATCCACTGGCGAGGGTCGGTCCGCGGCTCGCCGGCCAGGAGGACGGGCGACGCCAGGAGAACGGAGAGGGTGGCAATCGAGAAACGCTTCACGCCTTCACCAGGGCCGCGCGAGCGCTCGGAACGAAACGAACGATGGGCATAGCTCCACCTTCCGGGAGGAAACCCCCGAAGCGGGAGGATGGACCGGGCCCGGCATGGAATCAAACCTCCGCGACCAGTGGCCTCGGCGCCGTCCACGGCGCGCTGAAGCGGATCGGCTGGATCTGAGAGTCCCCTCCGGGCGGCTCAGCCGCCCTGCGAGCGGTACTGGACGAGGGCGACGCCCGCCAGGATGACGACCATCCCGAGCCCCATTCGCGCGTTGAACGCCTCCCCGAGGAACGCCGCGCCGAGCAGCACTGCGATGACCGGGTTCAGGTAGGCGTAGGTCCCCGCGCGGGCAGGGCTCCAGGCCTTCGAGAGGTAGAGGTGCGCCGTGTAGGCGAGACACGAGCCGAAGACGGCGAGGTAGCTGATCGCCAGGAGCGCCTTCGGCGTGACGGGCCCGCTCACGAAGCCGCCCCCGAAGAGGGCGAGGAGCGTCCCGAGGACTGCGGCCGCGAGCATCTCGAGGCCAGCGTTCGTCAGGGCCCCTCCCCCCTTCACGTGCCTGCGGTGGTGGAGCGTTCCGACCGCCCAGAGCGCGGTCGCCAGGAGAATCGCCGCGACCCCGGCGAGGTCGACTCCGCCGGTCGTCCCCGGGCCGACGAGAAGGACGACGCCCCCCAGGCCGAGAGCCGTTCCAACCCAGCCGCGGATGCCGAGCGGTTCGGTGCGGGCCGTCAGGACGCCGAACCAGGCAGGCGTGAGGGCGGCGAGGACCGCCGCCACCCCCGAGCTGACCCGCGTCTCCGACCAGACGATGAGGGCATTGCAGATTCCGAGGAGGAGGACGCCGACGAGGGCCAGGTGCGGCACCTCGGACCGCGACGGCCACGGCTCGCGAAACAGACGCCCGATCACCAGGGTGAGGACCGAGGCGAAGCCGAAGCGGACGGCGACCATTCCATAGGGCGGAAACGACTCGAGCGCGACAGCGATGGCGAAGTACGTGCTTCCCCAGACGACTGCACAGACGCCGTACGCGACCCAGGGGAGGACGTTCCGGCGTGGAGCAGATGCCGGCAAGGGCGCCGCCCTACTCCCCCAGCGCCGCCACGGCCTGCACCTCTACGAGGTAGCCGTGGTGGAGCTCCTTCACGGGAACGACGGCGCGCGCGGGCCGGTGCGCTCCGAGCACCCTGGCGTAGGCCGCGTTCACGCGCGGCCAGAGAGCGATGTCGCTGACGTAGACCGTGACGGAGAGGAGCCGGTCGAGGCTGCTCCCCACCGCCTCCAGGATCGCCTCGACGTTCCGCAGCGCCCGCTCGGTCTGTTCTTCCGCATCGCCCGCCGGCCGGCCCGGATGGGAGACGTCGTGAGGGAGCTGCCCGGAGACGAAGACGAAACCCCCGTAGACGACGGCCTGCGAGTAGTGCCCGGCGGGAATGGGAGCGCGCGGCGTCTCGACGAGCTTCATACGCCGAGATTCCGCCTGATGTCCCGACGACGTCAACCCGGCCGCCGGGCACGGCAATCGGGGTCAGGTCTTGATTTTCCATTACAGCCTCCGGCTATAATGGAAAATCAAGACCTGACCCCCTTATCATCCAGACATGGAAGGGATCTTCCCTCCGCTTCCGACTCCTTTCCGTGAGGACGGTGGGCTCGAACTCGGGCTCCTGTCCGCGCTCGTCGAAGGGATGAACGGGACAGGGCTGGCGGGGTTTCTCGCTCTCGGATCGAACGGTGAGGCGGTACACGTCGACGAGGAGGAGGCCGAACGGGTCGTGCGAACGGTGCGCGAGGCCGCGGCTCCGGGGATGATCCTCCTCGCCGGCACCGGTCGCCTTTCGACCCGCGCCACGATCGAGGCCACGAAGCGGGCGGCAGGCTCTGGCGCCGATGCGGCGCTCGTCGTGACCCCTTTCTTCTTCAAGGGCTCCATGTCGGCCGATGCGCTCGTTTCACATTTCGAGACCGTCGCCGAGGACTCCCCCGTCCCGGTCCTCTTCTACAACGTTCCTGCGAACACAGGCGTTAACGCGCCGTCCGCCACGATCGCCCGCATCGGGACGCACCCGAACGTGGCCGGTGTCAAGGACAGCTCGGGCGACATCGGCCAGCTGGCCGAGCTCGTCCGGCTCGCCCCGCCTGGGAAGCCGTTCTCCGTCTTCTCGGGGAACTACGGGGCGGCGCTGCCGGGATATGCCGTCGGCGCGGCTGGGGCGATCCTGGCAGCCGCGAACGTGGCGCCGCGGGAATGCGTGGCGATTCGCGAGGCGTTTCTCGCCGGGAGGATCGACGAAGCGCGGCGGCTCCACCTTCGCCTCCTCCCCATGGCGCGCGCCGTGACGAGCCAGTTCGGCGTACCGGGACTCAAAACGGCGCTGTCGCTGCTCGGTCGTCCTGCCGGGGTCCCCCGCCGCCCGCTGCTCACCCTGCCGGCCGAGCCGCGCGAGGAGATCCGTCGCATCCTCACCCAGGCCCGCCTGCTCCCCGGTTGAGGCTCGCCCGGTTTCGCTTGCCGGGGCCCCGCCCTGACGAGAGAATCAGGGGCACGGTCCTTGCCGTGACGAGGTCGACTTGAGCCTTTCCGGCGTACCCGCCCGAGGTGTCCCGCTCGGCTGGCGATTGGGCCTGACGACCTCCGTCATCGTGACGCTCGTCCTGGGCGTCCTGACGGGGGTCGTGCAGAAACGCGAGATCGAACGGGGCCGCGAAGACCGCCGCCTCCTCCTCGAGCAGACCCTCGCGCCGCTCGCCGCCGACGTGGAGGAGGCTCCCGACCTGCCGACCATTCAGGCCCGGCTCTCCCATTTCCAGGTCGCGCACTTCACCCGCGGGCACGGAAGTGTCCGGGTCCTCCTTCTCGACGCGAAGGAGAACGTCGTCGCCTCGCCGCTCACGGGCCCGGCCGAACGGCCCCCGAAGGACGCCCTGACCGCTCGCGTGCCGGTGCGGTCCCGGCTCCTTCCGGGCCAGCGCGGCGACCTGGAGATCTGGCAGGACGAGACCCGGTTTCGCGAGATGGCGGCTCGAAGGTGGCGGCAGTGGATCCTCTCCCTCGGCGTCGCGGCGCTCTGCATCCTCGTCTCCCTCTACCTCGCCTACGTTTTCCTCATCGAGCGCCCGATGGGTCGCCTCCTCGAGGGCGTGAAGCAGATGGAGCAGGGCTACTGGAGCGGCCTCGAGATCCCCCGCGGCGCGTGGGAAATGAGATGGCTTGCGTACCGCTTCCGGAACCTCGGCACGCAGCTGGAGGAGACCGTTCGCAGGCTCGTCGAGGCCGAGCGCCGGACCTTCTCAGGGGTTCGCACGACCTCACCGGCCCCTCCCGCAGCGCGCAGGGAGGCCGAGGCTCCCGCCCCGGGGGCCTCTCTGCAGGAGGAGGCGTTCCGAAAGCGGATTCTCCGCCGCTACCTCGTCGCACGCTGTCGATTCCTCGAGACGCGCGAGCCATCCGACCCGGCGGCGCGCGCCGCGGCCTACGAGGTCTGGGAGAGAGACGTTCACGAGGCCCAACGCATCGGAGAGAGCCCTCTCAAGTCGCGCCTCGAGGACGCCGCATTCCGGATCCTGGAACCCGACGCCTATGCCGACGTGAGCCGGCGGGCGGCGGGCCTCACCTCGTCCCGCCGGAAGTGGATCCGGGACCGGGAGGCCGAGCTCAAGTCGGCCCTCGCCGAGGCAGGGGTCAAGCCGCGTGCGCTGCAGCATCGCGTCAAGCACCTCGCCGGCATCTGGCGAAAGATGAAGTCGAAGGGCCTCGCGATCGAGCAGATCCACGACATCTTCGCCTTCCGGATCCT
>CALBDV010000270.1 GCA_937927565.1 uncultured Holophagales bacterium | reverse complement strand
TCGAGGCGGAGAGAGAGTTCAAGCGGTTCCGCGAGGAGTGGGTCGGCGCAGAGGGCTTCGCCCGAACGCTTCGGGGGTACTGGGTCGGCGAGTTCCAGGCGCGGAAGGCGAAGGTCGGCGAGAAGACCTGGGCAGGCTACGTTTGGGCCGCCGAGAAGAAGATCCTCCCTGTGCTCGGTGACAGGCGACTCACCGACATCGACGACGGCGTCGTCGAAGACTTCGCCCTCGAGCTCGAGCAGCATGGGGGGAGAGACGGACGATCGGTCTCAGGTTCGACCGTGAACCGCTGTCTCGACCTGATCCGCGCCATCTTGAAGGATGCCTATATTCACCGTGTCCTCTCAGAGATGCAGGTCCGCAAGTTCCCGAGACGCGACGAGAACATGCCGCATAACGAGATGACCGAAGACGAGATAGAGCGGTTCTACGCGGCACTCGAGACATGGCCGAGAGAGCGTCCCTACTTCATCATCGCGACCGAGACGGGAATTCGGTGTGGAGATCTCGCTCGGCTCGCCTGGGAGATGGTGCGGCTACGCGAGGGAGTCATCACCTTCGTGTCCGAGAAGACCAAGGTCGAGACGATCGTCGGGATTACGCCTCGGTGCCGAAAGGCGCTCCTCGAGCTGAAGGGACGGTCCGTCGTCGGGACGCTCGTCTTCGTGACGGCCGAGGGCATCCCGCTTCCCGACATCACGATCCGGCGGGTTTTCGAGAAGGTGAAGGTGGCGGCGAACATCGGGAAGAAACTCCGGCGACACGACCTCAGACACACCACGGGGATGATGCTCGCTTCCCGGGGCGTCTCCCGTCAGCACATGAAGACCTGGATGGGCCACAAAACGGGAGCGATGACCGATCGATATTGCCGCCCGTCTGCCACGTCCATCGCGGATGTCGCGAGCAAGATGAAGTGAGGGCGGAGGGGTCGGACCTCCGCCCTTCCCGTCTAGTGGGCAGACGCCGGAAAGGGACGAAACGGGCCTGATGCCCCGTGCCAAAGCGTGCTCTCCTCGGAAGCGTGCGGCCGCGATAGAGTCACGCACCGGCGACCACGAACGTCGAACGGCCCGAGGGGAGAAGTGAGTCTCGCCCATGGGCGGTGAGCGGAGGAGCGGGGATGGCTTGCGGGAAACCGCCGAAACCAGACGCGATGACGCCTCCGTCACCGGTGCGCCACCCGGCGCACCACCATGCTTTCGACACGCTCCTGAGGGTCCAGATTACGCTGGAGACGCAGCCGCCCGGCAAGCCCTTTGATGCCGCCTTGAAGTTCGCCGAAGAGACCGTGCAGCTCGCGCGGCGCGGGCCGACCTCGAGCGACATTGTGCGCAGGCTTGAGGCCAAGATGGACGGCCTGCGTGCCTTCGCGCAGACGCGCTTCCAGGACAACGTCATCCGGACGGCACCAGACCGGCGGATGGAGCGTCCGGGCGTCCCTCTCGCGGTCGCTCGCAAGGAGTTCGGGCCGGACGCAGCACGCCGGAACGTGGACACGACGATCCGCGCACTCGAGAACCGCGACCACTGGAAGTCGCGGGAGTATCGCGAGCGCCTCGTGCGAATAGTCGAGGGGAACGCGATCATCCCGACGGACTACAAGAAGCAGCTGCCGTACGATGTAGCTGCAGTTCTGGCCGCCTGCCCAGACGCCGGAGGGCTCGTGAAGGAGTTGACGCTTCGCGGCCAGCGCGGGGCGATCGGCTCGGTGAGCAAGCTCGGGAGCCGCGGCAACGCGGCGATCGGGACGGCGTACGAGCTGATGGGGACCGCCGTGCTCACGCGGAAGGTCGTCCCCTCATCCAACGGCGGGCGCCGGCTCCACATCTGCAGTGGTCAGGACCTCGTCACGTTCGGCGTCAAATCCAACATCAACCGACAGCTGCGACCAGACGGGTCCTTGGACCTGCCGACGCGACGGACAATCGAGTGTGACCTGCGGATCGGCCGCATGGTCCCACTCGAGCCGTACCGGGAGATCGGCGTGGACTTCAAGCACGTGCAGCACGCAGGCGTGAAGTCGTCGAGCAAGGACCACGAGAATCAGGTGGCGAACGTCGTCAAGGCGCTGCAGCAGGGGGACATCGACGAGTTCCATTTCGTAACGAACGGCCGCTTCGGCGAGAGCTTCATGACGGTCGTCAACCGCGCCAACGACGTGCTGCGGGGCGCCAGCCTCGCGTCGATCTCCTGCCACGACTACGTGAGCTCGCTTCCGTGAGCCTAGGCGGGTCGCCCGGGCAAGTACGGACTCCCCAGACGTCGCGCCGCAGCAGCGGCCGCGGGACGCATCTGGCCATGGTACGGTTCGGCGGGGTGTAAGACTTGTCTGAAAGCCCAACGGCAGCCGCAGCGTACGCGCGGCTCTTCGCGGAACGCCGCCTCTGTGAGCCTCCCGGCTTGGTCTCGCACGTGACCGCGCCCGGCGCTCGGAGCTTGGAGCCGTACATCTACTGGCCAGAAAGGAGCGCGGACCAGCGAAACAGCCTCGCGTACGCGGAGACTCTCCTTCAGAGCGCGTACTCCAGCCCACCCGACTACCTCCTGCCGCTCCTCCCGGTCGACGACGAGTCCCTCGCGTGCGTCGTGTGCCGGCCGCTCACGGAAGGCCCTGACGTCTGCGCGGTCGTGCGCTGGCACCTCGCAGATATCCCCGATGACTGCCAGGGTGCTGTGCTCGACAGCGACGCCGCCGCGTACGTCCAGTCCGTAGCCGAGGAGCTATCCGACCGACCTCGCGGACTCGCGAACGTCAAGCGGGCCGCGGAGCACTACCACGCCGAGTTCACGGCGAAGCACCGTCGCCCCAAGGGGACGGACCTCCGGCCCGTCCAACTTGCGTGCCAGAACGTCGTCGTGGGGCTTGCGCTCCTGAAGCACGACCCCACCTGCGACGGCCTCCGCGTGCAGGCGTATGCCACCTGCGAGGCCCCGCACCTGGCGACGCACGAGCCGGACCGTGCGATGGCGGCCATGCTCCTCTGCGACGCCTTCCAAAACGGCGGGACGATGGAGGTCCGGTTCGGCGTCCGAGGCGACGAGGAGCCAGTACCGGCGGCGCTCCGCCGCCTCGCGCGCAGCCTGGGCCTCGCGCTTGGGGTTGAGGACCCTCACGCGATCACCCCCTCAGAGGCTCGTGACTTCTTCCTCGCCGTGACCCCCATCCCGGACGACCTCCGTGCACGCTCCCTCGACGTCATGGACCGCGGCGCCGTGAGCCCGGAGCGGCTCTGCTTCACGATCCTGTCGTCGGTCTGGAGCGCTATCGAACTCGACTACATCCTGGCGGTCTCGTCGCGGTCCGTGAGCATCCTCGAGGGTGGCGCAGACGTCGAGCGACGTCGAGCGCGACTGGCCGAACTCGAGGTGTGCCGCGCCGCGACGATGGGCGGCATGCTGCACCGGCGGCTAAACGGGACGGACGCCGCCGCGGCGCATGGACCGGTGCGCGTGTTCGAGGACGCATCGGCTGGGGTGCGCTGGAGCGTGCTCGAGAAGGCGGGGGCGATCCTGATGGCCGGCGTCCGCCCAGGGCAGGTGCCCTGGGCGCCGCCGGGCCAGGAACCCATTCTCGTCGGTGAGGAGGGGCTCCTGCTCGCGGTTCCGCGTGGCCTCCCCACGCCGACAGACGCCCGATCCGTCGCGGAGCTCCAGGCGCAGCTCCCGGCGGCGGCGGTGGCGCTCGTGGTGCCTGCGGACATGGCTGAGGTCGTACCTCCTGGGGTAGCGTTCCTCTTGTGCCCCGATCGGCTCGGCGAGCTCGACACCGCGATCGAGGGACGGCTCAGTCGCTCACGCGTGGGGCGCCAGTGACCGTCGAGACCTCCACCTTCGTCCACCTCCCCGCATCAGTCGGCGCATACGTCCTCGACCTGCGTGAGCGCGCAGATGCGGCGCTTCGGCGGGCGCAGAAGCGCCCGCCAGGTGACCGGACTGAGCTCGTTCGCTTCGAGTCCATCCACGCTGTGATCGACCAGATCGCGACTGCGGCGCTGGCGAACGGCGAGCCGTTCGTGACGATCGAGGGGGTTAGCGGCCTCGACGCGCGTGGGACGTACGTGCTCGGCGATGGGCGTTCTGGCGCGCACCCGCTCCCTCCCGATGTCGCGCGCTGGCTCGCGGCCGGCGCGGTGGTGGTCGAGCTCCACCTCCCGCACCTGCCGGGCGAGACGCATCTCCCGGGCGAGATCGGTGTCGGACCGCCGGTCCCCGCGGCCCGGTGGCAGAGCACGCGCCGGCCCGCAGAGGTGGTGCGCGAGCGGTTCGAGGCCCTCATCACGCACGCGCTCGAGGACGGCGTGGGCGCGATCATGCCGAGTGGCATCACGAACGCAGTGCTCACGGAGGGC
>CALBDV010000269.1 GCA_937927565.1 uncultured Holophagales bacterium | reverse complement strand
CGGAAACGCTGGCGCTGGTGCGCGCGGGACTGATGAAGAAGGGCGACGTACTCATGAACGAGGGCGGCGACAACGACAAACTCGGACGTGGAGCGGTCTGGAAAGGGGAAATCAGCCCCTGCCTTCATCAGAACCATGTCTTTGCCGTTCACCCCGCGGACCCCTCGCTATCTGCATGGATCGGCCTCTTCATGCAGTCGATGTACGCGAAGTACTTCTTCCTCTCGAGGTCGAAGCAGAGCACGAACCTCGCATCCATCTCGGCGTCGAACCTCCGGGAACTCCCGGTCGTTCTTCCGCCTGGCGAGGTCAGGCAACGGATCGAACGTTATGTTAGTGAGTCCACGAACCACCTCGACGAACTGGCTTCGAAGGTCCGCCTCGCCATCGACCGCCTCCGCGAGTACCGCACCGCCCTCATTTCCGCTGCCGTCACCGGGAAGATCGACGTCAGGAACCTCACCCCCACCACCCCATGCCAGTGAACACCCGGGAAGCCGCCTTCGAGAATGCCATCGAGGAGTCGCTCCTTAGCCGGGGCGGCTTTGCCCGCCTCGCGCCCGGAACCTTCGACCGAAAGCGCTGTCTCTTCCCGGACAAGGTCATCGCCTTCATTCGGGAGACGCAGCCGAAGGCGTGGGCCAGTCTCGAGAAACTCCACGGCGCGAACACTGCGGCGGTCCTCCTCGACGACCTCGGGAAGGCCCTCGCATCGGGCGGGAGCCTCACGGTGCTTCGCCACGGCTTCAAGTGCTTCGGAAAGCTCCTTCGGCTCGCGTACTTCGCGCCAGCCTCCGGCCTGAATCCGGAGACCCAGGCCCTCTACGCGGCGAACCGCCTCACCGCCACGCGCCAGCTCCACTTCAGCGAGCGAAACCCACTCCTCTCGGTGGACGTCACGCTCAGCCTGAACGGTCTCCCCGTCGCCACGCTCGAGCTGAAGAACCCGCTGACCGGGCAGAACATCAGCGACGCGAAGGAGCAGTACCGGAAGGATCGCGATCCCCGCGAGACCCTGTTCGCGTTCAAGGCGCGCGCCCTCGTCCACTTCGCCGTGGACCCCGACGAGGTCGCCATGGCGACGAAGCTCGACGGCAAGGACACGCACTTCCTCCCGTTCAACCGGGGCAACGCGGGTGGGGCCGGCAACCCGGAGAGCCAGGACGGCTTCAAGACCGCCTACCTTTGGGAGGAGGTCCTGACCCGTGCGAGCCTCCTCGACATCCTCGGCCGCTTCGTCCACCTCCAGGTCAAGGAGAAGAAGGTCGGCGGAAAGACCTACCAGCGCGAGGACCTCATCTTCCCCCGCTACCACCAGCTCGACGCCGTCCGCCGAATCGAGGCGGACGCCCGGGCCAAGGGCGCTGGGCAGAACTACCTCGTCCAGCACTCCGCCGGGAGCGGCAAGAGCAACTCCATCGCCTGGCTCGCCCACCGCCTCGCGAGCCTCCACGACGCCGCGGACGCGAAGGTGTTCGACTCCGTCGTCGTCGTGACGGACCGCCGCGTCCTCGACAAGCAGCTCCAGGACACGATCTACCAGTTCGAGCACCGGCAGGGCGTCGTCCTGAAGGTCGACAAGCACTCCGACCAGCTCGCGGATGCTCTCGCCGCTGGCACGCCGATCGTCGTGACGACGCTCCAGAAGTTCCCGTTCGTGACGGAGAAGGTCGCATCCCTCCCCGGGAAGCGCTTCGCTGTCATAGTCGACGAGGCCCACAGCTCCCAGTCCGGCGAGGCCGCCACCGAGCTGAAGGGGGTCCTCTCCGGCGACATCATTCGCGAGGAGGCGAAGAAGTGGGCTGAGGAGCAGGGGGCCGGCGACGATTCTGAGGAGGAGATCGTGAAGACGATGCTCCGCCGAGGGCGCCAGCCGAACCTCAGCTTCTTCGCCTTTACGGCGACTCCGAAGCACAAGACGCTCGAGGTGTTCGGGACGAAGGGCGCCGACGGGCAGCCCGTTCCGTTCCACGTCTACACGATGCGCCAGGCGATCGAGGAGGGCTTCATCCTCGACG
>CALBDV010000268.1 GCA_937927565.1 uncultured Holophagales bacterium | reverse complement strand
TCGCGTCCCTGTCTTCACGATGATCTCGCCGCGGGCCACGTCTCTTCCCTTCGGAAATACGTTCCGGCCAGGTTCGGCGTGGTTCGTCACGATCACCTCGTCGCCGTCGACCCTGGTGAACTCTTCGGCCACCACGGCATCGGCGCCGTGGGGAATCCTGCCGCCAGAGAGAATCCTGACGGCACACGTGCTTCTCACGGACCCATCGAATGGAACTCCCGCCGCTGCCGTGCCCAGAAGCCGGAGCGTCACGGGTCTCTCTCCCGAGGCGTCTTCGATGTCTCTCGAGTAGATGGCAAAGCCGTCCTTGAGGGAAGCATCCACCGATGGGCTATCCACAAGAGCGCGAAGCTCGTAGGCCGCTACCCTGTCCTGACATTCCGAAAGAACGACGGATTCCGTTTCGAGGCTCGAGAGACTGCCGAGCGTCAACTTCAGAGCTTCCGAGTACCCGATGTTCTCCCGAGTCATCCTTCCACCTTCCTCCGCGAGGGATCGCAGCCTCACGAGAGTTCACGCTACGGACGATCGAGCGGTGAAACCCGCGGTCAGAAGAGGAACACCTGCCACTGCAGGAGCCACTGGTCCCGGGACTCGCCACGATCGGGCCGGATCTGCCCCCAGGAGAGCTTCACGTTGTGGCCGTGCCCCCGGGGGAAGAAGCCGACACCCACCGAGAGGCGCTCCTCGTCCACGCGCGCGGCGGAGTCGAAGTCCTGCGAGGCGTACTGAAGGAACGGCATCAGCTTCGCCTTCGAGACGTAGAAGCCGCCCTCCAACAGGAGGTTCCCCTGCTCGGGCAGGGCGGGAAGGAAGTCGCCTCCATCCACCATCGCGTATTCCGCCTTGAGCGTGAGCCCGTTGCCCGCGCCGAGCGGCTGGTCGAAGAAGACGTCGCCCGAGAAGGAACGATAGTCGTCCTGGACGTCGAAGCTCGCGCCGAAGGAGAGCGTCCGCGTCTTGCCCAGGGACGTGCCCCGGTAGAAGAGGCCCGTCTGCGGCGTGAAGAGCTGGTACATGGCCCTGCCGGAGACGCGGAGGTCGTTCGCGGCGCCTGCGCCGCGCGCACCCTGGAAAACGCCGAACCGGTACTCGAGGTGGTCTTCCAGCACGTAGCCCCGCGCCTGCAGGCCGTAGTCCCGTCCGACCCGGGCGCCGAGAGCGCCGCCCGAGGAGAACGTGTAGGCGCCGTAGTCGACGGCCAGGAGCGACGCGGCCGACTGGGCGTGGTTGTAGCTCAGGGCGGGGAGGATCATTCCCCCGTCGACCGTGAGCGCTTTGTGGACCTTGTACGAGACGACGAAATCCTGGATGTACATGTCGCCCGTGTTCTTCGTCCCGTCCGCGCCGGCCTTGCCGAGGTTCGGGCTGTCCGTCTCGAGGAAGACGGAGAGGTTCCCGCCGAAGTCGTAGCTCATGAGGATCCTGGCGCGGCGCAGGAACAGGTTCTTCGCCTCGTCGCCGCTCGCGCCGGTTTCGAGGGACTCCGCCTGCAGCTGGCCGAGCAGGCCCACCTTGAAGACCGACTTCCCGTCTTTCGAAGCCCACGAAAGCTGGGCCTCCGCGGTCGCGGTCAGGCCCACGGCCAGGGCCAGGCCGACCGCCACCAGCACATTTCGTCTCCGCTGACCTGTCGTCTCCTTCATGTCATCTCCTTACCCAAAGGTGTGTTCGTGGATGGGACCCCGGTCCCTCCGCCCACGACGGGCCAATCGGTCAGCCGGGCTCGCGCCCGGTCAGAGCGTTCGCGGCCCGGGAATCGAGGAACGCGGCCAGGTCTTCCTTCGTGTTCAGGTTCCGGTACCACCCCGCGGTCCCGAGGTCGAAGGCGTGCGTGCGCACCCTCGGGAAGACGGCGCGGATACGCCGCTCCCCCGAGTCCAGGACGTCGCACATCGCCGGGATCGCGCTCTTGCGGTAGACGGCGAAGAGCGGCTCG
>CALBDV010000267.1 GCA_937927565.1 uncultured Holophagales bacterium | reverse complement strand
GTGGACGGAGCGGGACGGGGTCAGGTCTTGATTTTCTATTCTGGCGACTACAGCGCCCCGGCGAGCCGCCCCACGAGCAGCCCCACCCAGTTGCCGATAGCGTAGCCCCAGACCCCGACGAGGATCGCGGGAAGAACGAGCCCGTCCCATCCCTTGGCGACCGCCATGCCGGCCGCCGTCGTCGGCCCGCCGAGCGTCGCGTTCGCAGCGAGGACCGCTTCCTCGATGGAGAAGCGGAAGAGCTTCGCGGCGCCGAGCGTCACGGCGACGTTCACGGCGGCGATGATCCCCGTGAAGAGGAAGAGCACCGGACCGCGCTGGGCGAGTGCAGCCGCGCTCGCCGGGACGCCGACGACGACGAAGAAGAGGTACATCACGAGCGTCCCGAGCTCGTGCGCACCGCGGATCGCCGCGAGCCGCGCCGGGAACACGGTCGCCAGGCCAGCCATAACGAGCGGCAGGACGAGGTACTTCTGGCCGAGCGTCTGCCTGACGAGCTCGGGGGCGCCGGGAATCGCCCTCACCGCGTCCGCGATCGCGACCGAGACCGCAACCGCCCCGAGCGCGACGGCGAGGGCCGTCGCGAGATCGGCGAGGGAGATCTCCTTCGGCTTCCAGAAGGTGGCCGCGCGCGTCCGCCCCTCGACGGACACGGACGCCCCGGACGCGGCCGCGTCCACAGCATCCTCGAAAGGATGGGCGAAGCGCTTCCTCACGAAGGCGAGGCCCGGTAGCGCGACGAGGAGACCGAAGGCGAGCGCCATCGTCACGTTGTCGGCGACGAGGAGGCCGCCCACGAGCTCCTTCGGGGGCGACAGCGCGGCCGAGAGGGCGACGAGGTTGATCGTGCCACCGATGTAGGTCCCCGTCATGAGCGCCGCGGCGGCGGAGATATCCGGGATGCCGTCTCCGACGGCGAGCACGGCGAGGAGCGTGCCGAGGCACGTCCCGAGGGCGCTGAGGTTGAAGATCCAGAACATGCGACCCGACTCGCGCCAGATGCGGCGCAGGTCGGCGTCGAAGAGGAGAAGGGCGATCGCGAGCGGGACGAGGTGGCTCCAGACCGCGTCCCACACCGGGGACTCGGCGGGGACGATCCTGAGGTTCACCCCGAGCATTCCCCAGAAGAGCGCGAGGAGGACTCCCGTGACCGCCGCCGCCCAGCGGTAGCGCCGCTCGAGTCCGATGGCGACGGCCGCACCGACGGCGAGAAAGGCCCAGAGACCGAACGCGTCGGTCGGAGCGAGCAGGGTCGGCATCTCCGCGCACGATGCCACGATGGGCCGTCAGCCGCCCGCGCGCCGCGCCAGGAGGACGAGCGTGAAGTCGTCCTCGAACCCGGTCGACCCCGTGAACTCGCGCGACAGCCTCACGATCTCCTCGGCGACCGCGGCCGCGCCGCGCGAGGAGCCTTCGCGAACGGCGGCGCGGAGCCTCCCGGCCCCGAGCTCCTCGCCGTCGGGCCGGCGGGCCTCGCTGACGCCGTCCGTGAGGAGCACGAGGGTCTGCCCCGGCTCCAGCGTCGCCTCCCGCACAACATAGGCGGCCTTCTCGAAGACGCCGAGGACCGGGCCTCCTTCGCTCAGCTCGATCTCTCCCCCATCCGCGCCGACGAGGAGCGGGGGAACGTGGCCGCAGTTGACGTACGTCAGCCGTCCGGTCGCCGGCTCGAGCTCGGCCAGGAAGCAGGTCACGAAGCCGTGCGGTCGGCAGTCGTCGCGCAGGAGCCTGTTCAGTCTGGCGGCGATCTGGGCGAGAGCGGCCCCCGACGCGACCTGGGCCCTCAGAAGCGCCCGGAACGTCGCCATGATGAGCGCCGCCGGTACGCCCTTGCCCGCGACGTCGGCGATCACCACGCCGAGCCGGCCTTCGGCCAGACGGAAGAAGTCGTAGTAGTCGCCGGCCAGCTCCCAGCTCGGAATGTAGACGGCGGCGACGTCGTAACCGCCGACGTGAGGTGACCCCTGGGGCAGGAGCCGCGCCTGAACCTGGTGGGCCACGCGGAGCTGCGCCTCGAGCTGCTGCTTCTCGAGGAGGCTCCGGTGGAGCATCGCCTTGTCCACGGCGACGGCCGCGGCCTCGGCGAAGAAGCGGAGGGACTCGAGCTGGCCCTCGCCGAAGGCCGCGCAGCGGTCGCTCTCGAGGTTCAGGGCGCCGATCGTCCTCTCCCCGATCGTGATCGGCACCGCGATCTCGGAGAGCGTCGACGCGCGGCCGACGACGTACCGGGGGTCGAGCCGCACGTCGGGAGCCACGACGCTCTCCCCGGTCCGGATCACGTGACCGGTGATGCCCATCCCGCGGGAGAGCATCGGGTCGGT
>CALBDV010000266.1 GCA_937927565.1 uncultured Holophagales bacterium | reverse complement strand
ACGACGTAGGCGAAGGCGGGGACCCAGGCGATGTCGGCCTGTCCGACGCCGAGCGCCTGCACGACGGCCGCGTAGCTCGTCGGGACGGCCGACCGGATGACGAGGCCGGAGTCTTTCCTCACGAACTCCGCCAGCTCGTTCCCGCGGCGGGCGAGGGTTCCCTGCTCGACCGAAGGGACGAAGAGCATCCGGATGACCTCTTCCCCTGCCTGCTCGATCCGGTCGCGCCGCACGAGCCCGGCGACGAAGGCGAGGAAGAGAAGCGCGGCGAGAAGCCAGCCGGCGCGCGGGAGGATCTCCCTTCGTTTTGCCGTCATGGGCGGTCCCCCTCCCAGTCGGCAGCTCCTCCGCTCCTCATGGCCGGGCGGGAGTCTAAGGCATCGGCGTTAAGCCGGGCGCCCGACGCGGAGGATCCGGCAGGAACAGGCCCGCCGGCTCTGGAACGACCCTGCTAACGTCCCTGCCTGAATGCGCGTTCCCACCCTCGCCTGCGCTCTCGTTCTCGGATCTCCCCTGGCCTTCGGAGGGCCACTTCTCGGCGGGATACCTCCACCGCCC
The DNA here is from genome assembly GCA_937927565.1 of uncultured Holophagales bacterium. Lineage (GTDB taxonomy): Bacteria > Acidobacteriota > Thermoanaerobaculia > UBA5066 > UBA5066 > UBA5066. The sequence continues at coordinate 1,991 of CALBDV010000266.1, read as the reverse complement.
CCTGACCGGGAGGTCCGGGTCGCCGCCGCGGCCGACCTGAAGTTCGCCCTCGACGCCGTCTTCGCGGCGACGGCCGCCACGACGCGCGGAATCCGTCCCGTCGTCACTTACGGCTCCTCCGGCAGCTTCTACGCGCAGATCGGGAACGGAGCCCCTTTCGACCTCTTCCTGTCGGCCGACGCGGACTACCCGAGGCGGCTCGCGGCGAAGGGGCTCGCCGACGGCGAGCCCTTTCTCTACGCCATCGGGCGGATCGCCCTCTGGGTCCCGACGCCGTCGAAGCTCGACCTGGGCGCCCTCGGCCTGCGAGCGCTCCTCGACCCTTCGATCCGTAAGGTTGCCATCGCGAACCCCCGCCACGCGCCCTACGGACGGGCCGCCGAGGCGGCGATGAAGTCGTTCGGGATCCTCGATGCCGTAACGGGGAAGCTCGTCCTCGGCGAAAACGTTGCCCAGACCGCACAGTTCGTCCAGAGCGGTGCCGCGGACGCGGGCGTGATCGCCCTCTCGCTCGCCCTCGCACCGCAGATGCGTTCGGTCGGCCGGTACGTCGAGATCCCGATCGAGAGCTATCCGCGGATGGACCAGGGGGGCATCGTCCTGAAAGGGACGCGGGAGCCTGCCGCGGCCCGGCTCCTGCGCGACGCCCTCCTGGGTCCCGCGGGTCGCAAGGTCCTCGAGGCCTACGGATTCTCCGTTCCGGCAGCCGCTTCCTCAAATGCCTCCGCGCCTTGACGAGGCATCCGACGCGGCGATACCGTCGTTCCCAGATGGACAGCCCCCTGAATCGCACTCTCGACGTGGCAAAGGCGCTCGCCAACCCGGCCCGCATCCGGATCCTCGCTGCCCTCGAAGGGGGCGAGTGCTGCGTTTGCCAGCTGACGGCCATTCTCGAGCTGGCCCCCTCGACCGTGTCGGCCCACCTCTCGGAGCTCCGGCGGGCCGGCTTCCTCCTCGACCGAAAGGACGGCAAGATCGTCTTCTACCGCCTCTCGGAGCGGCCCGAGCTGAAGCTCTGGCTGAAAGCGACGTTCGCGGGGATCCGGGACGACGACAGGATTGCGGCAGACCGGACCTTCCTCGACCGGGTCAAGGAGGTCGACACCGAGACCTTCTGCTCAGCCGGCCCGCGCTGGAAGCTCCTCCCCGCGTTCCGTCCCGCTCCGAAGCGGCCGACTGCGCGAAAGACGGGCTGACGATCGAACATCGGAACGGGCCGCCGCACGGACGGCACATCAGGCCATCAGGCCTTCGGTGGTCCTGATGACCTCGTACCGACGATCCCGGTTCCTGACGCCCCCGGAAGGAAACGTGCCCAGGTAACCGACTCCTCCGGAGTCGTTTACGTCACCCGATCCGACAGACGGTGCCGCCCCGCGTCCGTCTCTCGCGACGCCGTCTCCACTTCACCACACCGCGAAATGATGAAAACTCATCGTTGAGACGGCGCGCGAATGGCGGCATCATTTCGCCGACTCGCGAAATGCCGACTTCGCCGCTCTCCCGCCTCCTCGACACCTCGAAGGTCCTGGCGAACCGGGCACGTCTCCGGATCCTCGCCACGCTCGAGGGAAACGAGCTCTGCGTCGGCCAGGTCGCGGCGATCTTCGACATCGCCCGCTCGACCGCCTCCGAGCACCTCTCGGCCCTCCGGCGGGTCGGTCTCGTCGGCGAGCGGCGGGACGGAAAGTTCGTCTACTACTCCCTCTCCGTCGACGAGCATGCGCGGAAGTTCTCCGACGTCGTCCTCGCCGAGCTCTCCGTCGACGCCGCCGTTCGGAGAGACCGCGACCTGACCGCGCGAATCCTCGCCCTGCCGCACGACCTCGTCTGCGAGCAGGGCCGGGCGGCCCTCCTCGCTCCGATCACTCCGGCCGCCGTGGCGGCCGATCCGGAATCACCGTCCTGCTCGACTTCACTCTCAAACGTCGATCCTCAGGAGGTTCCATGAAACACGCCCGGCCCTCCCCGGGAGGCCCGCCCCTCGTCCA
>CALBDV010000265.1 GCA_937927565.1 uncultured Holophagales bacterium | reverse complement strand
TCGCGTCGCGGATGGCGAGGATCGGCACCCCAGCGGCTGCAAGGTCCGAGCCGAAGGTGTGCCGGAGATGGTGCCAACGACAGCGCCGGGTGATCCCAGCGAGCTTCTTCGCGAGCATCCAGGCTCGTGTCGCGCGGCCCCACCCGTAGCCCTCGAAGATCCGGTCCTGGGGCTTCCGCCTGGCGATTCCGAAGGGGCCAGCGACTTCCAGCAGAGCCCTGCCACAGAAGGCGGTGATCACGCCGATCACTTCCCGCTTGGTCTTTCCCTGTATGCGCAGGACCACCCGCTCCAGAAAGTCGATCTGCCCCCACCGGAGGTCGAGGAGATCTCCCTTCCGCAGCCCGGTCTCCAACGACACCACGATCATCGGCCGAATGGCCCGGAATCGCGTCCAGTAGCCCCGCCAGGGCACGTTCGCGACCTTCCGGCCCCGCCGTGCCGTCTCGTCGAGGATGTGCTTCTTGAAGGCGCCCTCGTCTTGGAACGCCCGATAGACCTTCGCCTTCTCGGCGGGGGAGAGTTCAAGCTCCAGCTTCTCCTCGCGCTCCATCGGCCAGGCGTCCACTCCAATGTCGCGGAGGATCCGCCGGCCCGAGGCGTCCCGCCTGGCGTGCGCATCGCGCATGACGGTCCGTAGGAGCCGGATGTAGCCGTTGATCGTCGGTGCGGCGTATTCCGCCTTCCAGGTGGTGACCGTGTCGCGGAGCAGCGGGGTGGAGATCGCGTCAAGCCGGGTCTCACCGAGGACTTTCCGCAGAGCGACGATCCGGTACTGGTCTCGGTCTCCCGTCGTCTCGCCCCGCCGGGCCGCGATCTTCTCCCAGTACTCGTCCAGGTACGCACCGAGAGTCCATGCGTCGGCGGCGCGCCACCGAGGTGCGGCGAGAGGGGCGGGCCGCTCACCGCCCCTTTTCGTTGCGGCGACCTCCCGGCGAAACCGGAGCCACGTCTTCTCGACTTCTGCCCAGGTCTTCGCCTGGAACCGGCGACGGACTCGCGAACCGGACGGCGTGCGGGCGTCTAGGCGCCCCTCGCCCGTGCGCGGATCCCATGTGACGCCAGGGAATCGTCGCGGAGTCGAAGGCGCGGGAGACGAAGTCCCCTTGGAGGGGCTGGTCGACCGACCTCGTGAGGTGGTGGGCCCCATGCGCTCATTCTCCCGCAAGACGCCGGCAGGCGGTTCTCGTATGAAGTCGAGCGCCACCAAGGCCCCTTGCGTGTCAGGTGTTCACCGAGTCGAGTCCACTGTGTGCCGGGGTTAGGCGCTGGGCGTGTAAGTGAGGCTGGATTCGGATGGGGGCAAGCCCTCAGGAACGAAGCGGACGCGGATTGGCAGGCCGCCGGGGTTTGCCGTGCTAGACACGACGGTGCAGGTGAAAAGGTCCTGCTCGTGGTCGGGGTACAAGACCTCCTTCGGCCCGTTGGAGCGGAAGAAGAAGTCGTAGTCGTCGGTCGACCGGGAACGCGAGAAATGGGCGTAGTTCTGCGGCTGCTCCACGAGGCCCTTGGGTACGCGGACCTCGAGGAAGTAGCCGCGAACCGGGACGGTGCCTCGGATAGTGACTCGAATGACGAGGCGATCCTCATAACGCTGAGCTGGAGAGTTGTAGTCAGGCCGCCGGAGATGCTCAAGGCGAAGAGCAGCGGCGCGAGCCGGCTGCAAGAATGCCGAGTTCAGTTCCTGTGCGGCGTCGGTCTCTGCCAGCTGCTTCCAAACCCGTAGCAGATGCTCCGGGAAGACGGCCTCGTCGTTGTCGACTTCCTTGGCGTGGATCTGACAGAGCCAGATGCCGTTGGCCGCAGAGTGACGTTGGCGATCGGTGAGGTCGGAGCGATAGCGAGGACCGCCAGGAGACGCTGCGTTGATGTGAGCGGCGACGCCAAGATTCACGACCCTCTCGGGATCAGCAGCCGGGCCGATGGTCTGGAGACGGCAGTCTGGCCTGCTGCATCGATAGCCCGCCCTTCGAGCGATCGTGTTCTGCACGGGCGTCGAGAAGTGGCCTGAAGCGCGTGTAGTCATTGATTCCAGCGCCTAGCCCTGGTCAGGCCGTGCCCCGGCGGAAATGGGCACGAACGGCCTCGATACTGAGTGGCGGACTGGATGTGTGAAGGAAGGCGTGGCAGTTCGGACAGATCGGCCTGAGATCACGAACCGGGTGAACCGCGTGACGCCGTCGACCGACGGACAGCGGCATGAGGTGGTGCACGTGAATGAGCCCGGCGGCCTCCGCACCGTAGACCCTTGAGAGCGTGACGTCACAAACACTGCAGGCGAATCCATAGTGCTGCAGACACGCTTCCCGAAGCCGCGGGTCGCGCTCGTATCGGTTGACGATCACGCTCGTCTGTGAGCCCTCCCACCCGGGAACTACTTCTTCCGGAAGACGGGAGAGCGCTGGTGAGGAATGGCGGTCCGGCAGAGGCAGATCGACTCCGGAGGCGAGGCCGATAGCGGCGACGACGTCATCTCGATGACCGCGACCCGAGCCCCTGTTGAAGCCGCCGCGACTCTGCTGTGCGAGGAACTCAAAGTGGTAGGGAGTGAGAGCCTGGAGCGTAGCCTTGAGTCTCGGCGTTGGAGTGGCGGAGATGGAGACGATTGATGCGCTGGGTGTGGAGCTGTAAGGCGAGGGCGCCACCGTGGCGCCCGCCAGCTTCGTGGCAGCGGGGACTCCGAGGACGAGAACCCGGCATTCTGAAGCGCTCAGGGTGAACGCCTCAGAGAAAGCGAAGTTGAAGCGGATACCCCAGTCAAGAAGCGATACGCCCCACTTTCCCGGTGCGAGGGAGTGCGCGCGTCGGATCGCTCTCGCGAGGAAGGGTAGCGCTGCAGACTGCAGAGGTGCGGGGAAAGGAAGGGCGGCGTGCGCTCGCATGAGGGGCAGTTTAGTCAGTACCGCGGACCCCGGCAGTTCAGCGATACGAACGCGCTGGCCTGAAGGTGCGCCCGTGCCGGCCATCTTCTCGCGACCCAGATCAATCGGCAGACGAAACGAGGAGGCCGGCATTGCAGACCGAACGAACACATTCAGCGAGTACGCCTCCCGCGTGGCAAGATCTGATCCCAGGGGGGGCTGATGGTCCTCACAGAACGATTCCAGCGCGCCTTCGCGCACGCCGCCAACGCCCACGCCTGCGACGTGCGAAAAGGGACGACGATCCCCTACGTTTCGCACCTCCTCGCGGTGGCGAGCCTCGTCCTCGATCTGACCGAGCGGCTGCTCGGCAAGAAGCG
>CALBDV010000264.1 GCA_937927565.1 uncultured Holophagales bacterium | reverse complement strand
CGCGCCGTCCTCCGGCCCGAGTACCGCGCGGAGATGGAGCAGGACTACCCGTTCCACCCCGAGCTGCTGACGACTCTCGACCGGAAGACGGCCACCATCCCGAACTTCCAGAAGACCCGCGGCGCCCTGCGGCTCCTCGCCCGCGTCGTCCGCCGCCTCTGGGCCGAGAAGCCGAAAGGCACGCCGGTCATCGCCATCCACCACCTCGACCTCGGCGAGGAGGGGATCGTCAACGACCTCACGAGCCGACTCGAACGGCCCCAGTTCGCCAGCGTCGTCGAGGCCGACATCGCGAGCCAGCGCAAGGGATCCGAGTCGCATGCCCAGTCGATTGACCGCAAGTGGGTCGACTCGGGCAAGCCCCCGTATGCCCGCAGGGCCGCGACCGCCGTCTTCCTCCATAGCCTCACTCAGGGCATCGCCACCGGGATCGAGCCGGGTGACCTCCGCGTCGCCGTCCTCGGCCCGGGAGACGACCCACACCTCCTCGACCGCGCCCTCCAGCTGATGCTCGGCGAGGAGAAGGGGGAGCCGGGCACGGCCTGCTGGTTCCTCCACTTCGACACGGCGCGGTACCGCTTCAAGACGGAGCCGAACCTGGAACGGGTGATTCAGGACGAGATGAGCCACGTCGGCGTCGTGAAGGGAAAGGAGGAGCTGGAGCACCGGATCCGGAACGTCTGGAAGAAGGAGGCCCTCCGGCCGGTCTTCTTCCCGGCTGAGCCCTTCGACCTCGACGACGACGCCCGTGAGCCGAAGCTCGCCGTTCTCCATTTCGACGCCGCGCACGGCAAGGCCGACGACGCGACCCCGCCTGATCTCGTCCTGAAGCTCTTCACCCACGCCGGGAGCCAGCAGGGTTACCGCATCTACAAGAACAACGTCCTCTTCCTCGTCGCCGACGCCGACCAGGCGCCGCGAATGGTCGCCGTCGCCCGGCGCCACCTCGGCATCCAGCGGCTCGTCTCCGATTCCAGCCGGATGGCCGAGTTCTCGGAAGACCAGAAGAAGAAGCTCAAGGCGATGCGGGATTCCTCGGAGCTCGACGTCCGCATCGCCATCACCCGCGCCTATCGCTACCTCCACTACCCCTCCGCCGACGCGCCGCGCGGAGCCGAGGGCCTCGCCCGCGAAACGCTCCCCGCGCAGGACCAGGGCGACGTCGAGAAGAACCAGAGCGACGTCGTCCTCAAGGTGCTCGGCCCGCTCGGGAAACTCCTCAAGGCCGACGACCCGCCGCTCCCCGCCGCCTTCGTGAAGGCCAAGGCGTGGGGGCACGGGCAGCAGACCGTGAGCACCGAGGACCTCCATCGCGAGTTCGCCAAGCGAATCGGGCTCCGGATCCTCCTCGACCCGAATCAGCTCAAGAAGACGATCAAGGCGGGCGTCGGACAGGGCACCTGGATCTACTTCGACCCGGCCGAGCAGGTTGGCTACGGGAAAGACTCGCCGGCCCCGCTCGTCCAGCTTTCCGACGAGGCCATCCTCTACACGCCCGAGGAGGCCGCCCGGATCGGCGTCCGGATCAAGGGAGCCGCGTCAGGCGAGCAGGCCTGCCCGCTCTGCGCGAAGACCCCGTGCGTCTGCGGCGACGACGAGGAGGCGAAGACGACCACCGGGAAAGCCGTGGCGGCTCGCCTTCACGTACGTGAGGAGGGCGCCCCTGGCGTGGTCTTCCAGAAGGTCGTCGACCGATTCCACGACGAGAAGGCCGGGCCCGTCTCCCGCCTCGTCGTCGGCTGCGAGGGGACCGGGAAGGAAGTGGCGGCCGACGCTCGTTCCCTCGGCCTGGCCATCCCGCAGCTCGGCAAGGGGAGCTTCCGCGTCGACCAGACGTTCAACGCCGAGCTGGCCGGTCCGAACGGCCCGGAGACGATCTCCCTCAGCTTCGGGGGCTCCAGCGACCGCTACAGGAAGGTTAAGGGCCTGACCGACCCGCTCGGTCAGGAAGCGGTGAAGCTCTTCCTCCGGATGGTCGTCACGGCCGACTTCCCCGAGGGCCTCCCGGTGGAGGGTCCGCAGTTCCAGTCGATTCGAGATCTCTTCGTGTCCTTCGGCCTGGGCCGGATCTCCCTCGAGGCCCTCGAGGCCGAGCGCCCGGCCGGCGAGCCTTCGGGTACGGCCGGAGGGCCCGCCTGATGGCGGTGTCCCGTCGCCGCTTCGACCTGACCGTCGAGCCGGTGGGCGATGAGGGTTACGCCCTCACCCTCCGCGAGGCGCGGGCGAAGGGCCCGACGGCCGACGCGCAGCTCCCCGGCCTCCGGGTTGCCGGAGACCCGCTTCGGGTGGTTCTCGACCACGTGCTCTCTTCCCTTCGCCATGCCGGCCACCGGCCGTCGGACCTCCGGCGGACGCGACGAGAGCCGTTTCCTATCGACGAGGAGGACGGCGTGCGGCTCGGGCTCCTCTTCCTGGCCCTTCGACCGATGCGCAAGGTCGCCCGGATGGAGGCGATCGCGGAGCACGTACGGGCCATGCCCGCGGAGGAGCTCCTCTACTGGTACAGCCTCATGTCGTCCGGCGACGCAGCCCCACGCGCCCGCCGTGCGTTCCGCATCCTGCTGGCGGAGAATTGAACCGGGAGGAGCCGATGACGAAGAAGTTTGCTCTCGAGCTCGTCGACGGCCATCTGGAGGAGGTCCTCCGGGAGGTCGAGGCCGGCAACACGGCCGAGCTGACCCGCTCGGGCGAGCCGGTCGCCGTCGTCCTCTCTTTCCGCGACTACCGCCACCTCGCCGGGGGGCATCTCTCCTTCGGCGACGCCTTCGACCGCTTCCTCGCAAACCGGACAGAGCCGATCGAACCCCTCCAGGACGCTGACCTCGAGGGCCTCCGCGATCGCAGCCCGGGGCGCGAGGCGGCGCTTTGAGCCCCCGCTACCTCCTCGACACGAACGTCCTCTCCGAGCCGCTCCGGCCCGCGCCAGACCCGCGGGTGCTCGACAGGCTGAGGGGGCACGCCGACGACCTCGCCACGGCGTCCGTCGTCTGGCACGAGCTCCTCTTCGGCGCCCGGCGGCTCCCGGTATCGGCCCGCCGCCGGACCCTGGAGCGCTACCTGGCGGACGTCGTCCAGACATCCGTTCCCGTCCTCC
>CALBDV010000263.1 GCA_937927565.1 uncultured Holophagales bacterium | reverse complement strand
GCTAGAAGTCGATGGCGCCGAGGCCGAGCCGGCGGTTGGAGTTCTCCTGTCGGCATTTGATGGTTTCGGCGACGCCGCAGACCCGCTCACTCTCGGGGCAAGCACCGGCAACGGTTGGGGCCGCCTTGAATGGAAGAGGACAGGCGTTTTCGTCCGCGACCAGCAGGAGGTTCTTGCCTGGCTCGAGAGACTCCAGAAAGGCCCGCACGGCGCGCCGGCCTGGCGCAGGGTGACCGTCGCGCCCGCTCTGGCCCACCCAGCCAAGGCGGCGGTCACGCCCGTCCTGCGCTGCGAGATCCAGCTGGCATTCGAAGGACCGTTCCTCGTGAACGACCCCTCCCGAACGGGAAAGAAGAGCGATCCTTCGCCGAAGCAGCCGGCTCACGTGCCGCTTCGGGACGATACGGGAAAGGCGAGCCTCCCCGCGTCCTCTTTTCGCGGTGCGGTTCGATCCCAGGCGGAGAGGATCCTCCGAACGGTTGCAGGCCCCGGCGCTGCATGTCCGAAGCCGAGCGGCCGGCGGTGCGTATCTCGGAGGACGCCGACCGGCAACGTCGAGGGGCTCTGCCCCGCGTGCATCCTCTTCGGCGCGTCGGGCTGGCGCTCGCCGCTGAACATCTCACCCTTTCGGCAAGCAGAAGCCGCGCAGGAGGCGACTCAGGACTTCCTGGCGATCGACAACTTCACAGGGGGCGCAGCTCGCCATCTCAAGTTTGACGCACAGGCTTCCCAAGGTCCCGTGCTTCAGGGCGTCGTAGAGCTGGACCTCTCTCGCCTCGCGGTCGGCGGGGGCGCGTCGTGGACTCTCGGGCTCCTGGCCCTGCTCGCGCGCGATCTCGTCGATGGAGAGATCACCTTCGGGTTTGGGGCAGCGAAGGGTTACGGTTGGTGCCGGGCGACGATGGTTCGGGTGAGTTGGCCCGAACGTCTAGTCCTACCGGCCCCGCTGGCGCAGGACGGTAGCCTTCCGGACTGGGCCCCCGGCGCCGAGCCCAATCTCGGGCGCGAGGAGTGGAAGAAGGCGATCGACGCCTGGGTTCGGGCCATCGGTAGCCTGCGGACTCTGGAGGGTGCCAAGTGAAGAGACATGTGAGTCCTACGGATCAGGACGGGAGATCCCGGGCGCCCTACAACTTCGTCGCTCTCCCGGAGAGGCCACTCGAGCGCGGCGGAGCGGCCCCATCATTCGAGGCGTGGGACGTTACGCTTCACTCTGGGGTGATCGACCTCTCGATCGAGGCATTGACGCCCCTGTACATTCGCGACAAGAAACGACAGACCGACACAGGAGCGTCCTCAGACTCGCGGCTTCGAGCGCGCCCGTTCCTGGCGTCCGACCGCCAGACCCCTGCAATCCCAGGGAGCTCACTTCGGGGAATGTTGAGGGGTCTCGTCGAGATACTCTCGTTCTCGCGCATCTCAAACGTTTCGTCGGACCGGCCGTTCTATCGGGCCCTCTCGACGGACCGTGTCTCGCATCTCTACCGGGACGCGATGGCCGGGGCCACTCCCCCGCGCGGCGGGATCCTCCGAAAGGACGCGGGCGGCTGGTTCATCGCGGAAGGAACGGTCGCACGCGTGAGCCACGTGACGATCGGGGCAGCATTCACTGGCTTCAAGTACGAATCCAAGCCAAATTACATACCGCAGACGGAATTCCAGCGAAGACCAGTCTGGGCGAGGCTCCAGGAGGGCGTCTGCGTAGAGGTACGGCCAGCCGTCGATCCCAGGCCCGATGGATTCGTTGATGCCGTTCTGGTCCTGACGGGGGCCGCCGGGTCGAGGGACAAGAAAGGCAAGACGAAGGAGTTCGTTTTCATACAGCTCGCGAAGGTCGCCAGAATAGAGATCCCCGAGTCCGTCCTGCGCCGAGCCTGCGACGACGACCAAGTGACAAGCTGGCAGGAGCACGCCTTCCCGAAGGGAGCCGGTCGCTCCGTGCCGGGCGTGTTTGCCGAAGGGGACGCGGTCTTCTTCGGCTTCTTCGAGCCCCTGATTGACGCCGAAACGAACCCGGACGGGCTCTTCTTCGGACGCGCCGGTATGTTCCGCCTTCCGTACGATCTAAGCCCGCGGGACCTCCTGCCGGAGGAGCAGAAGGGCCGGACGCCGCTCGACCTATCGACCGCGCTCTTCGGCCGCGTAGACGAGAAGGGAGGCTCAGGAGAGGCATTCGCCTCGCGCGTCCGGTTCTGCGACGCGAAGGCGGTCGGGAACCGGCCAGACTGGTTCGAAGCCATCCTCGTCCCGCGCGTACTGTCGTCACCGAAACCAACTGCCTTCGCCCACTACCTCGTGCAGGATGGGCGTCTTGCCGCTGATCAGCTGCGCACCTACGTCCGCGAGGACCGGGATGAGACGACGATTCGTGGCCACAAGCTGTACTGGCACAGGTGGGATCCGGAGGTGGGGCTCAGGGCCGTCACGTGGGTCGATCCGAGAACCGGTTCCCCTGACGGTTACGGCCAGAAGCTGGCCCAGATGAGGGCGGCATCTGCCGGCCAGCAGGGCACCGTCGGCGACACACAGTGCACCGTGATGACACCAGTGAAGGCGGGAGTCCGGTTCGTGGGCCAGATTCGGTTCGACAACCTTCGTCCCGAGGAACTCGGTGCCCTCCTTGCGGCGCTTCGGCTGCCGGAAGGGTGTGCACACAAGCTCGGCATGGGAAAGCCGCTCGGGCTCGGAAGCGTGCGGATCGAGTCAAGGGTTCGGTTCCTCGATCCCGTGGCCCGCTACGCCGCCTGGGGCGACCCGGGCTACTTTGAGGCCGAAGGGAAGGAGCGGTCCAGCGCCGAGGCCTTCGAGGAGCTCGTGCTGGAACACGCGGAAGTCACTCGAGAGCCGATGTCCCCTGAGACCGACGAGGTGACCGGCCTTCGCCGGATCGCCCGGCTCGACTCGCTCTGTACGCTTCTCTCGTGGAACCGCCGGCCGACGGACCCAAACCGCACCTCATATCCGACGCTGGAGGAGTACAAGCTCAAGAAGGTCCTTCCGACTCCTGCGGCGGTCGTTGGGGGCAACGATCCGGTTGCCGCGGACGTGCCGGCCCCGACGGAACGGGGTCGCAGTGGAGCCAGGGAGGGGCACGAGCGGCCGCGCGCACCTTCCTTACAGCGGAGCTCAGGGTTTCCCAAGACGGTGGTGCAGGTGGTGACGAACGGAGCCGTGGTTGAAGTCGTCGTACTGCCACGCGAGAGGTGGCTGAAGAAGGGCACCCGGCCGACCGTGGACGTCGTAGGAACCCAGTTTTCCGGTCAGCTCAAGGATCCACTGCCTGAGAGCCTTGAGCCGGGACAGCGGTTGAAAGCTATCGTCGTCGTCGCTTCGGCGACAAAGGGGCAGAGCCAGTTCAAGGTGAAGGAAACGTGACGACCGAACCGACCAGCGACCCCGTATTCTTCCTCGGCGGGCACGACCTCGAGATGCTCGAGATCCGGCGCGTTCTGGAGGCGCACGCGTCGCGGTTTCACGATGGGGGACTCCGCTGGGGCGCGAAGGCTTCAGCCTATCGGCGCGAGATCGAGGAGTGCCTCTCGGCGCGGAGCATCCCCGTTCTCATCGAACTGGAAGATGACCTCGGAATCGACCCCTCGGAGAGGATCGTCGTCGATCACCACGGCGCCGCCGCGGGCGAGGACGCGCCGACCTCGCTGGAGCAGGTCATCGCACTTCTCGGCCTCGCGCCCACCGGCATGACCCGTCGGCAGCGCCTCATCGCGGCCAACGACCGTGGCCACATCGTCGCTCTCCGCGATGCGGGGGCTACGAACGAGGAGGTCGCCGCGATTCGAGCAGAGGATCGGGCGGCACAGGGCATAACGGAGGAGGAGGAGGTGGCGGCGGCGAACGCCGTGCGAGAGGCCGAGTCGCGGTGCGGCGGGCGGCTAACCCTCGTGCGATGCCCGCACTCGCGCCTCGCGGCCATCTCGGATCGGCTTGAGGACGCGCTCGGCGGCCCGGGCTACCGCAACCTTCTGGTCCTCTCGCCGGTCGAAGTCAACTTCTCGGGGGCAGGCTCCGTCGTCCTCGCGCTTCGGGATGGCCTGCCGGGGAGCTGGTCGGGAGGAGCCCTCCCCGAACGCGGCTACTGGGGTGTAGCTCCCGTTCCAGAAGGGATCGTCGACCTAGTCGAACACCTCGTCGGGCTGCAGGAACGGCCGTGAAGCTCCCTCCCTTCGAGCGCTACCTGATCCGGCTCGGCCTCCGGAAGACCGGCGGATTCCACTTCCACCCCGGCGGGGTCCTTCACGCCCTTCTGAAGGCCTCGCTTGGAGCGTCGGAGATCCCCGACGGGGTCTACCCCTTCGCGTGTGAAGCCGGGCAGACGAGGTTCGAACCGGGGAGCCCCTATCACCTAGGACTCACCCTCGTGGGCGACTCCCGCCGCCTGATCTTCTCCATTCTCGAAGGGCTTCGGGTGACCGGAGAGCAGACTCCAGACCCCGATTCTCCGCTCCCCGCCCTCGGGGGCAACTTCGCCGTGGAAGGCTTCGAGAAGCTCGCGGCCCCGGATCTCGATTCGGAGCTGGCCACGCTCAGGGACGCAGAGAGCGTTTCGCTGCGCCTCCTCTCGCCGCTCCGTCTCGAGAGACCCGAGCCGCTCCGAGAGAAGGGGCGGACGCTGCTCGACGCCGGGTGTTTCCCCGCGGCGCATTTCATGGACCGCCTCGCCGCCAGACTCCGCTTCCTCGGAGCAGAAGGGCTCCCCGACGTCACCCCCCCGGAAGCGGCCGCGGAGCTCGAGGGGCCGTTCTGGCTCGACGTCCCGGTACCGGGGGGGCCACGCAGAGCTGCGGACCGGCCGAAGGGCCTGACGTTCGGCGGTCTCCTCGGCACCATTCGACTCTCCCGTCTGCCCGCAGAGTGGCTGCGAATCGTCGTGGCAGGGCAGTACCTTCACGTGGGAGAGAAGACGCGATACGGCTTTGGGGCCTATTGCCTCGCCGACCTGCCACAGGCAACGCCGTTCCGCCCTGCGAGGACGATTCGCGAACGGGCCGCAGCGAAGGAAGCACTCGAGTTGGCCCTCGACGAGACGGCCGAAAAGTCTGATGCATCGGGGGTCGACGGCGTCTCCCCCCAAGATTTCGGTTTCGCTAGATCCGAGCTCCTGCCGGCGCTCGGGGCGCAGCTGGCCTCCGGCGCCTATCGCCCGCAACCACTGCTCGGACTTCTCAGCTCGAAACCGGGCGGGCGGGTCCGCGCCCTCGCCATTCCGACGGTGCGTGACCGCGTGGCCCAGCGGAGCGTGGAGGCGTTGCTCGGCCCTTCGATCGACGCCCTCCTCGAAGACTGCTCCTACGCCTACCGGAAGGGCTTCTCGCGCCAGGGAGCTGCGCGGGCCATTCAGAAGGCCTGGGACGAAGGCTACCGCTGGGTCCTCGACGCCGACATCGAATCGTTCTTCGACGCCGTCAGCTGGAATCTCCTCCACGGAAAGCTCCAAGCCCTCTTTCCGTCGGACCCGGTCGTCCGGACCCTCATGGAATGGGTCTGCTCGCCAGTCGTCTTCGACAATCGGACGATCCAACGGACACGGGGGCTCCCGCAGGGGAGCCCGGTCGCACCGCTCCTCGCCAACCTCTTCCTCGACGAGTTCGACGAAGAGCTTCTCGGGCAGGACTTCCGCCTCGTCCGCTACGCCGACGACTTCGTCGTCCTCTGCCGCGATCTCGAAGGGGCTCGCGCTGCCCAAGAGGCTGCCCGGAAGGCCCTCGCGCACATCGGTCTCGCCCTGAACGACGAGAAGACCGGAATACGGCCGATGGACGCCGGCTTCGAGTATCTCGGCTACATCTTCTGTCGCTCCGTCGTCGTCGAGCCGCGGGCGGGAGAACCAGCGGGCGGTGGCCGGCCTATTGAGCTCGCCCCCGACGCGGTCCCGGCGGCGTCCTGGCTCGCTCAGGTTCCTTTCGCTCGTGTCCGGGAGCTGGCTCCCGGCCCGCGGAAAGGAAAGCCGAAGAGCCTCCCTCCGTTGGTGCCGCTTTCCGCCGGGGAGCAGGCTCCAGCCCCCCCGGAAAGGAAGCCGGTCTACCTCCTCGACCCGTTCACTTCCCTGCACGTCCAGGGCGAGACGCTGGTCGCCGTCCCCGAGGAGGGGCCGCGGCGAGAGGTCCCCCTCCGCGGCGTCTCTCACCTCGTCCTCGCCGGAAGGACGCGAACCACAGTCCCGCTACTCCAGGCGCTCGCGAGCCGGGGCGTCCCGACCTTCTTCTGCCGGCGGGACGGTACGCTGACCAGCGTCTTCGGCCCGCACGAGGCAGATTGGGCCACTTGGGCCGCGCAGGCGGCCTTCGCTACCGATCCCGGAGCGCGCACCGCCTTCGCGCGCGAGGTCGTCGCCGCGAAGCTCCACAACGGAGCTCGCCTCGCCGTGGCGCGCGGTCTCCCGCGCGAAGCGGCAGCGAAGATGAGGGAGCTGGAAGCGGAATGCGCGAACAAAGTGACGACCGAAGCTCTCCGCGGCCTCGAAGGCGCGGGGGCTGCTGCGTTCTTCGGAGCGCTCGGGAAAGCCCTTCCCACAGGCTGGCGGTTCGAGGGGAGAAGGAAGCACCCCTCCACGGACCCCGTCAACGCCCTCCTCTCCTTCGGCTACACGATGCTCCACAACCACGTTTCCACCGCGCTCCAGGCTGCCGGCCTGAACCCCCGTGTCGGCCTCTACCACGAGGAGACGGGAGCACTCCACGCCCTCGCGTGCGATCTTCAGGAGGAGTTCCGGTTTCTCGTCGATGGCCTCGTTCTGGCCGTCGTCAACCGACGAGAGGTCTCGCCGGATGACTTCACAACGGTAGAGGACGGTGGCGCCTGCTTCCTGAAGGACGAACCGAGGAAGGCCTTCGTTCGCAGGTTTGACGAACGGCTGCTCGACAGCGCTGCCGGGGAGGACACCCCGCCTCGCACCTACGCCGCGCACCTCGACGCACAGTCGCGCCAGGTGAAGGACCTCGTCCACCGCCGGTCGACCCTCTACTGCCCCTTCCGGGTGCACGGGTGAACCTGTGAAATGGGTCGTCGCCTACGACGTCTCGGACGACTATGTCCGCCAGCGGATCGCTCGAGCGCTGGAAGGAATGGGTCAGCGGGTTCAGGGGTCCGTCTTCGAGTGCCGCTTCGACGAGACGGACCTGATGAAGGCAGTCGAGCGGCTTCGAACGGAGCTCGGGAGCGAAGAGACCGGGAACGTCCGCTTCTACCGCCTTTGCGCCTCCTGCGATGCTGCCGCGTTCGGATTCGGCGGGCTCGTGGAAAGCGCCGACAAGAAGGCCTGCATCATTCTCTGAACCGTAGCCGGGGGCGTTGGTCCCGCGGCGTCGCCGACCCGTGTCGGCCCGGTCCTTGAAAACCGAAACCGCTTGCGAGTGAGGGGCGCTGACAGCCGCCGAAGTCGGTCTCCTCGTCGCCGCCGTGGATGAAGTGTTACGAGAATCCGGATCTGCGCCGATTCCGTGGATGATTCCGGCGGCCTTTCCGGCGACGGTCGAGTTCGGACTAAGGTCCTCGCTTCGAGGGACTTGCAGCCTATAGGTCGCATTCGTCACCCCCGGGAACTCCTAAACGGCGCAGAGGCAGTGACATGATGACGGGGGAGGCGGCCGGGATCGCCATCGCCATCGCTCTTCGCCGAGAGTTCGGTGTCGTCTCTCGGAGAGGACGGCGTAAGATGCTGTGGAAACGGGGCTTGGGCCGGCTACTCCCGCCCCTCGAATGGCCTGAACAGGGATTGCGACGTCCCGGCCCGATGGTCGTCGGCCTTGATGTCGGCCACCCGCCCCTCGAATGGCCTGAACAGGGATTGCGACTCGAGTGAGGAGAAGAACATGCCCTTCTCCAAGGGCCCGCCCCTCGAATGGCCTGAACAGGGATTGCGACTGTTAGACTGTGATCGGGGTCAGAGCCTTCACATCTCCCGCCCCTCGAATGGCCTGAACAGGGATTGCGACTCTTCCCGACGGGGCGGGTTTCGAGGTGTCCGACGTCCCGCCCCTCGAATGGCCTGAACAGGGATTGCGACGGAATCTTATAGCTAATGACGTAGCTATGAATACTCCCGCCCCTCGAATGGCCTGAACAGGGATTGCGACTCTTCCACTCGTCGGGCCAGAAGGAAGGATGTTCGACCCCGCCCCTCGAATGGCCTGAACAGGGATTGCGACCGGCGTGGTTGCGTTCGCGCGTGGTTGCGGTACAACCCGCCCCTCGAATGGCCTGAACAGGGATTGCGACGTCGTTGGCGGCCAGGGTTGTAGGCGCGCCGACGATGCTCCCGCCCCTCGAATGGCCTGAACAGGGATTGCGACGGTCCTGAGGTTGTTCGGGTCGGGTTTGTAGTATCGCCCGCCCCTCGAATGGCCTGAACAGGGATTGCGACTTGTGGGAACCGTCGGAACCGTCGGAACCGTTGTGGCCCCGCCCCTCGAATGGCCTGAACAGGGATTGCGACTCTGAGGGTCGTAGGGGTACCTGGGGTCCCGCGGTTGCCCCGCCCCTCGAATGGCCTGAACAGGGATTGCGACAGTCGCCGGGTCCGCGCTCGCTGGCCTGGGCCTCGCCGAGCCCGCCCCTCGAATGGCCTGAACAGGGATTGCGACAAGACGCCTAGGCGTCCGTCTTCCAGGCGGACCCATCCACCCGCCCCTCGAATGGCCTGAACAGGGATTGCGACAACCGCCCGCGAGGCGCTCAGGACGGCCACGAAGCCCGCCCCTCGAATGGCCTGAACAGGGATTGCGACACTCCTTTCTCGTCGCGGGCGGGCGAGGAGGGGGCCCCCGCCCCTCGAATGGCCTGAACAGGGATTGCGACGAATCTGCGTAAAGAACTCGGATACGATGCGACAAACTCCCGCCCCTCGAATGGCCTGAACAGGGATTGCGACTTGTCGGGGTCGGGCGGTACCACCAGCTTCTCTTCGAACCCGCCCCTCGAATGGCCTGAACAGGGATTGCGACGCGTCGTTCACTCTCTCCGCTACCTTGCTTGAATCCACCCGCCCCTCGAATGGCCTGAACAGGGATTGCGACATCTCCTGCTCGAAGCGATGCACCTCGTCCTGCAGGGACCCGCCCCTCGAATGGCCTGAACAGGGATTGCGACCGGTTGGCCATGAGGACGACGATCGTGATGGAGGTCCCGCCCCTCGAATGGCCTGAACAGGGATTGCGACAGATGGATCTCTGCCATCGTCATCAGAGCGCCCACCTGTGGCCCGCCCCTCGAATGGCCTGAACAGGGATTGCGACGGGTCGTGTTGGCCTTCTTCATCGTGGCCGTCGCGACCCCGCCCCTCGAATGGCCTGAACAGGGATTGCGACATCCAACTCTGCGGCGTCACGCCGATGTACTTGGCCCCCGCCCCTCGAATGGCCTGAACAGGGATTGCGACGACTCGCGGTGGGCTTGACCATGGAGAACCTCCTTCGCCCGCCCCTCGAATGGCCTGAACAGGGATTGCGACAGCTTCAACAGGCCGTCGGGCGACCGGACGGATGCCGACCCGCCCCTCGAATGGCCTGAAC
>CALBDV010000262.1 GCA_937927565.1 uncultured Holophagales bacterium | reverse complement strand
ATCTCAGCCTCGCCGATCTGAAGCGGAAGATCGCCGAGGTCGCCGGAACGCTCGCAGACGATCGGGACGGTCGGATCGCGAAGGCGTACCGCGTCGACAGCCACGAGATCTACGGCCGGCTGAAGCGCCTATTCCGCGCCATCGACGAGGGCGACCCCTCGCTCAACGTCCCCGTCTACAACGGCGGCCTGTTCGTGACTCAGCCGGCGAAGGACGACCCGAGCCCCGACGCCGAGGCTTCCCGATTCCTCGCCCGCCACTCCGTACCAGACCGTCACCTGGCCGCCGCTCTCGATCGCCTCTGTCGGGGCATTGACGCCAGGCGGCAGGACCTCGTCCAAGTCGACTACAAGTCTCTCGGTGTCCGGCAGCTCGGGTCCATCTACGAGGGACTACTCGAGTTCCGGCTCCGCGTCGCTTCGGAGCGTCTGGCGATCGTCCGGAAGTCCGGGAAGGACATCTACGAGCCGACGCGCGGCCTCGACGACCGGACCCGAGAGCGAGCCGAGCGGCAGGGACGCATCCTCAAGAAGGGCGAGGTCTACCTCGAAAACGACAAACTTGAGCGGAAGGCCACCGGCTCCTACTACACGCCAGACCACATCGTCCGCTACATCGTCGAGCAGGCCGTCGGGCCCGTTCTGACCGAGCGCTTCGACGCCCTCCGGCCGAAGCTCCGTAGGGCCCAGAAGGAACGGTTCGACTTCCTCAAGCGGCGCGAGGCCGACCAGAAGCGCGGCGTCCGGCCTGAACCGCCGGAGAAGGCCGAGATCTTCGGTCGGGACGTTGCGGAGGAACTCTTCGACGTCCGCGTTCTCGACCCTGCCATGGGGTCGGGTCACTTTCTCGTCGAGGCGGTCGACGTCATCACCGACCGGATGTTGGCCTTCCTGAACGGATTCCGCCCCTGGCATCCCGTCGTGGCGCGGCTCGAGGAAACGCGCCGCGAGATCCTGCGCGAGGCCGAGAAGCAGGAAGTGTCGATCGACCGAGAAAAGCTCACGGACGTCAACCTGCTCAAGCGGCACGTCCTGAAGCGCTGCATCTTTGGCGTCGACCTGAATCCTATGGCCGTCGAACTCGCCAAGGTCTCGCTCTGGCTCGACGCGTTCACGCTCGGGGCGCCCCTTTCCTTCCTCGACCACCACCTCCGGTGCGGCAACTCCCTCGTCGGAGTGACGGTCGCCGAGGTCGAGACCGAGGTGAAGGGAGAGGAGAATCTTCTCCTCTTCGGCGGGCGGTTCGACAGGCTCGTCGGCGCGACCGACATGATGCGGCGCGTCGGCGGCATCTCCGACGTCACGAGCGCACAGCTTAGCGAGTCGCGGGAGCAGTATCGGAATGCCTCTGATCTTCTTGCCCCTTTCAAGCGGATGCTCGACGTCTACACGGCTGGGCTCTTCCGCCCTGCGGCTACAGGCCGAAGCCGGGGCGCTTCTGCATTCGAGATCCGTCCTGAAATCGCCTTCCTCGGCTCTCAAGAGGCTGATCCATTCTTCGACGCTCCGACCGCCGGCGAGGCGGAGAAGGCGATCCGAAAACTCCCGGCACGTCTTCGCGACACGGCCTCCGAAGCCCTTCGAACCGCGAATACGCATCGGTTCTTCCACTGGGAGCTGGAGTTCCCAGAGGTCTTCTATGGACCCCGGCCTGGCACCACTCAGATAATCGAGCGCCTTCCGGACGCCGGCTTCGACGCTGTCGTCGGGAACCCGCCATACGTCCGGATGGAGCTCATCAAGCCGGTAAAGCCGTTCCTGAAGCCCCGGTACGCCTGCCATGACGAACGGGCGGACCTCTTCATCTACTTCTACGAGAAGGCGGTCGACCTCCTCCGGCCGGAAGGCCTCACCGCCTTCATCGCCTCGAGTACGTGGACGAAGACCAACGCTGGGACGAAGCTCCGTGAGCTGCTGAAGACGAAGACGACCGTAGAGTCTTTCGTCGACTTCGGTGACCTCCCGATCTTCCCCGAGGCGACGACCTACCCGTGCGTCATGGTCGTGAAGAGGGCGCCAGCCCGGGAGGGCCACGCCGTAACGAGCTTCGTCGTCAACGACGTAGCCGAGATGGACCTCTCCGACCGGCTCGCCGACAGTTCAGTCGCCGTTCCGCAGGCAGAACTCCAGACCAGCGCATGGCATTTCGAAGACCGCCGCCTGGCGCGGCTGCGGGAGAAGATCCTGGCGGCGGGTCAACCTCTCAAGAGCTATTGCGGCGGGCAGATCCTGCGCGGCATCGTGACCGGCCTCAACAAGGCGTTCGTAGTGGACACAGAGACGCGTGACCGGCTCGTGAAAGAGGACGGTAGGAGCGCGGAGATCCTGATGCCGTTCCTGGAAGGCCGGAAGGACCTACGGGCGTGGAGCGCCAAGTCCCGCGGGCTTTTCCTCATCTACGCCTACCACGGCGTAGAGATCAAGAAGTATCCAGCAGTCCTAGAGCACCTGAAGCCGCACCGGAGAGCTCTGGAACGTCGCGCCACCTCGGCAAACCACGAGTGGTACGAGCTTCAGCAGCCGCAGATGGCATACGCGGAGTTCTTCGAGAGACCGAAGCTCGCCTGGCCTGAACTGTCGGAAGCGCCGACCTTCTCGATCCAGCCCGGCGGCACGTACTTCAACAACAAGGTCTATTTCGTCCCTGGTGACGATCTGTATCTCCTCGCCGTCCTGGCGTCCCCGCCCTTGTGGCTTTCCTTGACCGGGATCGCCCGCGAGATGCGGGGCGGCTATTTCGAGCTCTTTTCTCAGGTGGTCGAGAAGCTCCCGATCCCGCCGAAGAGCTCACCCCAGGCGGCGCAAGCGTCCACACTTGCTCGGCAGATTTCGGACTCGGGCGGCACCGACCCCGAGGCGATCGACCAGCTGAATTCGACGGTATGTCGTCTCTTCGGCCTCTCCGCCGACGAGGAGCAGCTCCTCCGCGAGAAGACCGCCCGCCGCCCCTGACCTCCGCCTCTTCCTCTTGCCTCGGCCTTATGGCGCTCCTATTATGGCGGTCATGTCGAGCCGCCCCACTCTCTCCATGAAGCGCACGACCGTGATGCTGCCTGCCGACCTCCGTCGCCGGGCCTTCGTCCGCGCCCGCGAGCGGGGCGTCTCACTCGGAGAGCTGATTCGCGAGTCGCTCGACTCGGCCCTTCCGACAGCCGCACCAGTCCGGGCTGATGACCCCCTCTTCACCGACGCCGCCGTTTTCGCCGGGAAGGCGCCCAAGGATCTCTCGGCCGCGCACGATCGCTACCTGTACGGCGAGGACGCGTGATCTTCGTCGATACGGGGGCCTTCCTCGCCCGCCACGTCTCGCACGACCAGTTCCACGCGAAGGCCCGGCGGGCGTGGAAGGGCCTCGAAAAGGCGAAGTCGCCACTCTTCACGAGCAGCTTCGTCCTGGACGAGACCTTTACCCTGCTCGCGCGGCGCACTTCCTACGCCTTCGCCGCCGACCGAGCCGAGGCGGCCTACGCGTCCCGCGTCCTCACCATCCTCCGTCCCGACCCGGCCGACGAGCAGGCCGCCCTAGCGCTCTTCCGGAAGCTCGGGGACCAGGAAGTGAGCTTCACCGACTGCGTGTCGTTCGCCCTGATGCGTCGCCACAAGCTCTCGCGCGCCTTCACGTTCGACCGCCACTTTGCAGCGGCCGGCTTCACGGTCTGGCCGTGACCATGCGCATCCCCTGGGTCATCGACAACCGCTCCAACCGGCTCGCCGACGTCTTGAACGAGCTTCTCTCGGGGCATAGAGGCCGGTCGCTCGACGTCGCGACGGCCTACTTCACGGCGGGTGGCTTCGGCCTCCTCCAGACGGGACTGGAGGGACTCGGGAACTTCCGCCTCCTCCTCGGCGCCGAGCCGCAATCGGGTGCGGAGCTCGGCCTCAAGCCTGGATCGGATGCCGTCCGCGGGCTCCTTCGGAAGGACCTCGAAGAGCTTCCCTTCGACGAACGGACCCTCCGGTTGGTGGAGGATCTGATCGCATACCTCGAGCGGCCCGCAACCGCCGTGAGGCTCTACGAGGAGGGCTTCCTTCACGCGAAGTGCTACCTCTTCTATGCCGACCGCTCCGAGAACCGATGGGAACGCTTTCAGCCTGTGGCCGGGATCGTTGGGTCCTCGAACTTCACCAGGCCGGGCCTCACGACGAACAAGGAGCTGAACCTCGCCCACAAGACGGTCCTGACGGACGAGGAGGCGGCGGACGACCTGAAGACACCCCCGTGGACGTCGCAGGAGGACCTTCGCGAACCAGATGCCGGATGGGACATCGAGGGGATGCGGCGCGTGAAGTCATCCGTTGGCGCGCGGGCCATCGCCGAGCTGGACGCCTGGTACGAAGCGCAGTGGCAGGAGGCCCGCGACTACAAGTCTGACCTCGTCGCCCTCCTCGACGCGTCGAAGTACGGTCGGACGGAATACACCCCCTGGCAGGTCTACCTGAAGGCGCTCTACGAGTACCTCAAGGACGAGCTTGGCGACGACGACGCAGCAGCCACTCGATCGGCCGTAGAGCTGGCGGAGTTCCAGGAAGACGCAGTCAAGAAGGCCCGGCGGATTCTCGCCCGGTATGACGGCGTCCTTATCGCCGACTCAGTCGGGCTCGGAAAGACCTGGATCGGGAAGAAACTGCTGGAGGACTTCGGCTACCACCTCCGGCAGAAGGTCCTCGTAGTGGCTCCCGCCGCGCTCCGCGACATGTGGACGCGGGAGCTTCAGTCTGCGTCGGTCGCGGCGCAGATCCTCTCTCAGGAAGAGTTGGGGCGCGAAGAGTTCGACCCGACGCCGTTTCGAGACGTCGACGTGGTTCTCGTCGACGAGTCACACAACTTCCGAAATCCCGCCGCTCAGCGCTACCTGAGCCTCGAGCAGATCCTCGCCGGGAACGGGGGGCGTGGCCTCGACGGGCTCCGGAAGAAGGTGATCCTCCTCTCCGCGACGCCGCTCAACAACGACCTCTTTGACCTCTACTACCAGCTTTCGCTCATCACAAGAGGTGATCGGGCCTACTTCTCGGCGGCCGGAATCGGCGATCTCCTCCGGTACTTTCGGCAGGCGCGGCGGGACTCGCGGAACGGCGGCTCTTCGCTCGCTTTGTTCAACCTCCTGGAAGAAGTCGTCATCCGGCGGACCCGGTCCTTCATACGGGCGGCCTACCCGGAGGCGACGATTAGTGGGAAGAAGGTGCACTTCCCCGAACGGAAGCTCCGGACCGTCCGCTACAACCTCGAGAAGACGTATGAGGGCATCTACGATCAGATCTTCGCGGGAATCGACGGCCTTCGCCTCGCCCCGTACCGGCTCGAGACCTACAAGAAGGCCGGAGTCGACGACTTCGAGGTCGGCCGGGAACAGGCGCTGGTCGGCATCTTCAAGAGCCGCTACCTGAAGCGGTTCGAGTCGAGCGTCGCCGCTTTCCGTCTCAGCCTGGGGAGGGCGTTAGCCTTCCTGAAGACGTTCGAGTCGTTCCTTATGCAGGGGACGCTCCTGAAGGCTTCGGACTTCCACAAGGCGGTGTCGTTCCTCGGCGACGGAGACGACGACGACGCATCACCCCGCTCCCGGGCCGAGGCGATCGAGGAGAGCGACGAGGCGCGGCAGATCCTGGAGGGGGCGCCGCGCGTGGAGATCGGGTCGTTCGACTTGCGCAGGCTGCACGACGACGTTCAGCGCGACATCGAGGTCCTGACCGAGCTCTGGTATCGGGTCAAGGACCTCGGGCCGGCCCAGGACGCAAAGCTCCAGCGACTGAAGGATCTTCTCCGGGCCAACCTGAGGGGGCAGAAAGTCATCGTCTTCACGTACTTCCGCGACACGGCGCGCTACCTCT
>CALBDV010000261.1 GCA_937927565.1 uncultured Holophagales bacterium | reverse complement strand
CACCCGAGATTCGGCCTCCTGAACGCCGCGCTCGGCCTCGTCGGCATCCCGGCGGTCGACTGGCTCGGGGATCCGCACTGGGCGATGCCGGCCATCGTCCTGATGGCGGCGTGGAAGAACTTCGGCGCGAACATGATCATCTTCGTCGCGGGGCTGAAGGCGATTCCCGAGAGCCTCCACGAGGCGGCCCGCATCGACGGCGCAGGCGCGATCCAGCGCTTCCGGCTCATCACGGTGCCGCTCCTGGCGCCGACGTTCCTCTTCGTCGGCCTCACGACGACGATCGGTTACTTCCAGCTCTTCGCCGAGCCGTACGTGATGTCGGGAGGCGACGGCGGCCCGATGAACGCCACGTTGAGCGTGGCCCTCTTCATGTACAAGCAGGGCTTCCGCTGGTGGAGCATCGGGTCGGCGGCCGCGATCGCGTTCGTCCTCTTCGCCGTCATCCTCGGCGCGACGCTCCTGCAGCGCCGGCTGCAGAAGGGGAGCGCGGCGTGAAGAGGAAGACGCTCTCCACGATCGGCGTCCACGTGGCCCTCGTCGCCGGTGCGGTCGTCACGCTCGCCCCGCTCCTCTGGATGGTCTCCGCCTCGTTCATGTCCGCCGGCGAGGCGAACACCTCGCCGCCTCCGCTCCTGCCCGCCCGCGCGACGCTCGACCAGTACCGCGAGCTCTTCGTGAGGCTCAACCTGGGCCGGAGCTTCCTCAACAGCGCCCTCCTCGCCTCGTGCGCCGCGCTCCTGTCGGTCGTCGTGAACGCGGCGGCGGGCTACGCCTTCGCCAAGCTCCGCTTCCCGGCGCGCGGGCCGCTCTTCGCGGGTCTCCTCGCCGCCATGGTCATCCCGGGGCAGGTCGCGATGCTCCCGGTCTTCCTCCTCCTGCGGTCGATGGGGCTCGTCAACTCGTACGCGGGGGTGATCCTGCCCGGCGTCGCGAGCATCTTCGGCATCTTCCTCGTGCGCCAGTTCGCGTCGTCAGTCCCCGACGAGCTCCTCGACGCGGCCCGGATCGACGGCGCGGGAGAGCTGCGGATCTTCTGGTCGATCGTCCTGCCGCTCTGCCGGCCGATCCTCGTGACGCTCGGCGTCCTGACGTTCCTCGGGACGTGGAACGACTTCATGTGGCCCCTCATCGTCCTGACGGACGACACGAAGTGGACGCTCACGGTCGCCCTCGCGAGCCTTTCCGGGGAGCACGTCCAGGACACCGAGCTGATGATGGCCGGGGCTGTCGTGACCGTCCTTCCCGCGCTCCTCCTTTTCCTCGCGCTCCAGCGCTCCTACATCGACGGGATCACCGCCGGGGGAATCAAAGAATGACGCGCCGCGCCCTCCTCTTCTCTTCCCTCATCCTCATCGCGGCGGCTCCCGGGCCCGGGACGACGCCGATCGGGACCGGCGATCCGCGCGCGTGGACGGCCGCTCCGGCGCCAGGAGTGTCGGCCACGATCTCGCGTGCAACGTCCGTTCCCGGGGGCGCGCTTCGCCTCGATTTCGACTTCGGCGGGAAGGCGGGCTGGGCTGCGGCGACGCGCAAGGTGGACCTCGTCCTGCCCGAACGGTGGGAGATCCGGCTCCGTCTCCGGGGTGAGTCGCTTCCGAACGATCTCGAGCTGAAGCTCGCCGACCCTTCGGGCGAGAACGTCTGGTGGTTCCGGAAGCGGAACACGACCTTTCCGGGCGAGCTCGAACCGCTCCGCGTGAAACAGAGACAGGTGGAGTTCGCCTGGGGGCCGGCCGGCGGGGGAGCCCCGTCCCGCGTCGGGTCGATCGAGGTGACGGTCACCGCGGGACGCGGCGGGAAGGGCTGGCTCGAGGTGGCGGACCTCGTCCTCGTCGGCCTGCCTCCCGACCCCTCACCGATGCCGCCGTCGGTGTCGGCCTCCTCGGAGGCGCCGGGACGGCAGGCGCACTTCGCTTTCGACGGCGATCCGACGACGGCCTGGCGTGCGGCGTCGCCCGGGGCGGCGGAGTGGATGGTCGACCTCGGCTCCCTTCAGGAGCTGGGAGGCCTCGTCGTCGACCACGGTGCCTCGTTCGCGAGCCGCTACGCCGTCGACCTCTCGGAGGACGGGGTGGCCTGGACGACGGTTCGCGAGGTCACGGCCGGCAACGGCGAGCGGGACTTCATTGCACTCCCCGAGCGCGAGGCGAGGCAGCTGCGTCTCCGGCTCCTCGAGGGGCCTGGAAAGGGGCCGTTCGGGCTGAAGGAAGTGGCCGTGAAGCCGCTCGCCTTCGGCGCGACGCCGAACGCCTTCGTGGCGGAGGTCGCGAAGGACGCCCCGCGCGGCTCGTGGCCACGGTACCTCGCCGGCGAGCAGTCGTACTGGGCGGTCGTCGGGGTCGACGGAGACCCGGACGAAGGGCTCCTCTCCGAGGACGGTGCTCTCGAAGCGGGAGCGGGGCTCTTCTCCGTCGAGCCGTTTCTCCTCGACGAGGGACGGCTCGTCACCTGGGCCGACGTGACGACGCGTCACGCGCTCGTGGACGGCGACCTGCCGATCCCGTCGGTGGCGTGGGAGGGGAAGGAGGTCTCTCTCGAGACGACCGCGCTCGCGGCCGGTCTTCCCGGGTCCTCGGCGCTCCTGACGCGTTATCGCGCCGCGAACCGGACGGAGACGGCGAAGCGCATCCGCCTCGTCCTGGCGATCCGTCCCCTCCAGGTGAACCCGCCGTGGCAGTTCCTGGGCACGCCAGGGGGCGTCTCCGAGATCCGGTCGCTCGCTTTCGAGAACGGACGCGCGGTCGTGAACGGCACGCGGTTCGTCGTCCCGCTCTCGGCGCCTTCCGAGGCCGGGGCGACGGCGTTCGACTCGGGGGACGTCTCGGACTTCCTCCGGGCCGGGCGGTTGCCTCGGTCCGCCGCCGTGGCCGACCCGACGGGACTCGCCTCAGGGGCGTTCGCGTTCGATCTCGAGCTTCCGCCCGCCGGTTCCCGCGAGATCGTCGTCGCGATTCCATTCAACCGCGCACACGTTCCGGCGGAGCTGGCTCCGGCCTTCGGGACGGAGCCCTGGCGGGGTCTCTCGGCCGGCGACGGCTCGGCCCTCTTCGAGACGTTCCTCGCGAGGGAGCGTGAAGGCTGGAGGCGCCGTGTCGACCGCGTCGTCTTCGACGTTCCGCCCGAGGCGGAGCGGTTCGTGAAGGTCCTGAAGTCCCAGCTCGCCTGGATCCTCGTGAATCGCGACGGCCCGGCGATCCAGCCCGGTTCGCGCTCGTATGCCCGCTCCTGGATCCGCGACGGCTCGCTCACGTCGGAGGCGCTCCTGCGCCTCGGGCACTCCGGGACGGCCCGGTCGTTCCTGCTCTGGTTCGCCGGCTTCCAGGGAGAGGACGGGCGCGTGCCGTGCTGCGTCGACACTCGGGGCGCGGACGGCGTTCCGGAGAACGACAGCCACGGCCAGCTCCTCTTTCTGATCGCCGAGACGGTGCGGTACACGGGCGACACGGGCCTCGCCGGACAGATGTGGCCGCAGGTCGTCTCGGCCGTGTCTTACCTCGACCAGCTCCGGCAGAAGCGCAGGACGGCGGAGTACGAGAGTCCGGAGAAGCGGGTCTTCTACGGCCTCCTGCCCGAGTCGATCAGCCACGAGGGGTACTCGGCGAAGCCGATGCACTCCTACTGGGACGGCTTCTTCGGCCTGCGCGGCCTGAAGGACGCCGTGTTCCTCGCGACGCTCCTCGGGAAGGAGACGGAGGCGGCGGCCTTCGCGAAGATCCGGGACGAGTTCGCCACGGACCTTCACGCCTCGATCCGCCTCGTGATGGAGCGGCACGGAATCGACCATCTTCCCGGCTGCGCCGAGCTCGGCGACTTCGACGCGACCTCCACGACAGCCGCTCTGGCGCCTGGCGGCGAACAGGCGCAGCTGCCGAAGGAGGCGCTCGAGCGGACGTTCGCGAGGTATCTCGAGAACGTCGCGAAGCGCGAGGCGGGGGAAGGAGAGATCTACACGCCGTACGAGTGGCGGGTCGTCGGGGCGCTGGTACGCCTCGGTCGTCGCGCCGACGCGGCGGCCCTCCTGGACCTCTTCTTCCGCGACCTGCGCCCCCGGGAGTGGAACCAGTGGGGCGAGGTGGTCTGGCGAGACCCGCGAACGCCGAAGTTCGTCGGCGACATCCCGCACACCTGGGTCGGCTCCGACTTCGCCCGCTCCTTCCTCGACCTGTTCGCGTACGAGCGGGAGGAGGACTCGTCGCTCGTCGTCGCCGCTGGGCTTCCCGAGGCGTGGGTCCGCTCCACGCGCGGCGTCTCGGTGAAGGGCCTCGGCACCCCCTGGGGACCCCTCGATGTCGCTCTCAAAGCCGAGGGACAGGGGATTCGCGTCCGCCTCTCGGGACTGAAGAGCCTTCCGGCGGGCGGCCTCGCCGTCCGCCCGCCCCTGTCGTCCGGTCTGCGGACGGCGACCGTCAACGGGCGCCCGGCACCCATCTCCCCGGACGGAGAGGTCGTCGTCCGCGCTCTTCCCGCGGAAGTCATCGTCCAGCCGTGACGACCTCCGTCCTCGTTTTCAATCTGATTCGGAGGATTCGATGAGTGAGGTTCCCTCGCGCTCCATCCAGGCCGCCAACGCCTACGGGTGTTTCACCGAGGACGGCCGCGAGTACGTCGTCACCGACCCGCGGACTCCACGGCCCTGGGTCAACGTCATCTCCAACGCGCGTGCCGGTCTCGTCGTCAGCCAGACAGGGTCCGGATTCACCTGGGTCGACAACTCCCAGCTCGCCGTCGTGACGCGCTGGGAGCAGGACCTGACCAGGGACTCCTCGGGGCGCTACCTGTACCTGCGCGACGTCGATACGGGCGAGGTCTGGTCGCTTTCTCCCGCGCCCTGTTTTCCGGTCTACGACCGGTTCGAGTGCCGGCACGGGCTCGGCTACACGACGTTTCGTACGGCCCTTCGCGGGATCGCGGCCGACTGGACCCTCTTCGCCGACCCGGAGGCCACCGCCGAGCTCTGGCGTCTCACGCTGACCAACGAGCACTCGTCTCAGCGGAGGCTGGAGCTCGTCGCCTTCGTCGAGTGGAACTGCGGCGTCACGCCGTCGCCGCGGCGCGAGTTCACGAAGCTCTTCCTCGAGTGCGAGCGGGACGTCTCGCGAAACGCCGTCTTCGCGCGCTCCCACATGTGGGAGGTCGGCTCCCAGCGCTGGGGGCACTGGAACACGAGCTTTCCGTACGTCAGCGCTCTCGCCTGCACCGAGGTCGTCGCGGAAGCCGAAGGCGACAAGGCCGCCTTCCTCGGCCGCCTCGGGAGCTTCACGGCTCCCGAGGCCCTCACGGGGAATCCGTGGCCCGGCCTCTTCGGCCGGCACGGGGACGCGGTCGCGGCGCTGCGCGTGCCGATCGAGATTCCGCCCGGGGGCGTGCGCGACCTCGGATTCGTCCTCGCGACCGCGGGGACGGACGAGGAGACCCGGGCGCTGCTCGGCCGCTTCGGGAATGTCGAGGCGTTCGACACCTCGCTCGCCGCCGCGAAGGGCCGCTGGACCGGCCTCCTCGCCGCGCACCGGGTCGAGACCCCCGACGCGACGTTCGACGCCTTCCTGAACGACTGGGTGCGGTACCAGGCGATCTCGGCGCGCATCCAGGGGCGCTGCGGCTACTACCAGCAGAGTGGCGCCTACGGCTTCCGCGACCAGCTCCAGGACTCGCAGGTCTGGCTGACGGTCGACGCGGCGCGCTGCCGCGAGCAGATCGCTCTTCACGCGGCGCACCAGTTCGCCGACGGCTCGGTCTACCACTGGTGGCACCCCCTCTCGGAGATGGGGCACGTCACGAAGATGACCGACGACCTCCTCTGGCTCGCCTTCGTGACCGCGGCCTATGTACGTGAGACGGGGGACGTCTCGATCCTCGCCGATCGCGCTCCCTTCCTCGACGACCCGCAGCCCGCTCCGCTCGTCGAGCACGTCCTGCGAGCGTTCGAGCGCGCCTTCCGACGGACGAGCCCGCGGGGCCTGCCGTACATCGGCGCAGGCGACTGGAACGACGGCCTGTCGGCCGCCGGCCTCGAGGAGAAGGGCGAATCGGTCTGGCTCGCCCACTTTCTCGCGGGGCTCCTCGGAGAGTGGTCGGAGCTGTTCGGCCGAACGGGGGAGCCGGCGCGCGCCGCCGACTTCGCGAAGCGCCGCGAGACCCTCGTCGGCGCGATCAACGAACACTGCTGGGACGGCGGGTGGTACTGGCGCGCCACGCTCGACTCGGGCGACAAGATCGGAAGCCACGGGAACGAACGGGGGAAGATCTACCTCAACGCGCAGACCTGGGCCATCCTGAGCGACGTCGCCCCGCCCGGCCGCGCCGCGGCCGCGATGGCGGCCGTGAAGGAGCATCTCGTCAGCCCCGCCGGGGCGCTCCTCCTCGCGCCGGCCTACGACCGGCCCGTCCGCGAGATCGGCTACATCACCCGCTACGCGGCCGGGATGCGCGAGAACGGTGGCGTCTACACGCACGCGGCGACGTGGGCGATCTCGGCGGCGGGAAAGTCGAAGGACCCCGGGCTCGTCGAACGCCTCCTCGCGGCCATCGACCCGACCCGCAAGGACCCGGAGCGCTACCGCGCCGAACCGTACGTCCTCCCGGGGAACGTCGACGGCCCCGACTCGCCGCTCCACGGCCGCGCCGGCTGGACCTGGTACACCGGCTCGGCGCAGTGGCTCCACCGGGTCGTCTGCGAGTGGGTGATCGGCGTGAGGCCCGAGTGGGACGGCATGCGGTTCGACCCATGCCTGCCGCCGTCGTGGAACGGTGCCCGGATGACCCGCCCCTGGCGCGGGGCCACGCTCGACATCACGGTTCTCCGCGACGATTCGCTCGCCCCGGGCACGGCCCGCGTCGAGGTGGACGGCCGGGCGCTCTACGGGACGCTCCTCCCGCCGCTCCCCGCGGGGACGTCCGCGAACGTGAAGGTCAGCTTCCGGCCGGCCTGAGGCAGGCCCCGTTCGTCCGTATGACCTCGGCGTAGAAGAGGGCGCTCGCCTTGGGCGTCCGCTTCTGCGTGGCGAAGTCGACGTGGACGATGCCGAACCGCTTGCGGAAGCCGTGGGCCCACTCGAGGTTGTCCAGGAGCGACCAGGCGAAGTAGCCCCGCACGTCGACGCCGTCGGCGATCGCGCGGCGGACGGCACGGAGGTGCGCGTCGAGGTAGGCGACGCGGAGCGGGTCGTGGAGGAGCGGCTCGGGGGCGACGGGCGGGTCGTAGAACGCCGCGCCGTTCTCGGTGACGTAGAGCGGGACGTTTCCGTAGCGCCGCCTCACCCACGTGAGAACGTCGTAGAGGCCGTCGGGGTAGACCTCCCAGCCGGTCTCGGTGTGCGTGGCGTTGCGCTGGAGGGCGCGGCCTTCCATGACGGGGAAGCTCCGCGGGTCGTCCTGGACGACGGCACGGGTGTAGTAGTTGACGCCGATGTAGTCGACGGGAGTCTTCATGGCGGCGAGCTCGGCATCGGTGGGGCCTTCCCACGCTTCGCCGAAGATCTCGGCGAGACCCTCGGGGACCTTCCCGAGCAGGGCCTGGTCGAGGTACTGGCGGTTCATGTAGGCGTCGGCGCGGGCGACGGCCGAGAGGTCCTCGAGGCGCTCGGAGGCCGGGTACTTCGGCTCGAGGTTCACGACGAGACCGATCTGGCCCTTCCCCTCGGCCCTGTAGGCCGTGACGCCGGCGGCGTGGGCGAGGAGGAGGTTCTTCGAAGCGCGGGGCGCTTCGAAGGGGCTGGAGTGCCCGGGAGCGAGGATGCCGTGGAGGTAGCCGCCGTCGGTGACGACCCATGGCTCGTTGAGCGTCGTCCAGAGGTCGACGGCTCCGTCGAGGGCGCGGAAGCAGGTTCGGGCGTAGTCGGCGAACCAGCCCGCGACGTCGGGGTTCGTCCAGCCACCCCGGTCGTCGAGAGCGGCGGGAAGGTCCCAGTGGTAGAGGGTCGCCATCGGGCGGATCCCGGCCTCGCGGAGCGCGTCGACGAGACGGCGATAGAAGTCGAGCCCCTTCTGGTTCACCGCACCGCGCCCCTCGGGCATCACCCGGCTCCACGAGATGGAAAAGCGGTAGGCGCCGAGTCCGAGGGACTTCATGAGCGCGACGTCCTCGGCCCAGCGGTTGTAGTGGTCGCACGCCACGTCGCCCGTGTCGCCGTCCCTCACCTTGCCGGGGATCCGCGTGAAGCGGTGCCAGTTGCTCGGTCCGGCGCCGTCGGCCAGGGGAGACCCCTCGATCTGGTAAGAGGAGGTGGCGGCTCCCCAGAGGAAGCCATCGGGGAATGCAGCGTTCTCGGTCATCGGAGCTCCTCGCGTGGCGGGTCGTGCGCGGCCGGCGGCAGGTTCCCGATTATCCGCGCCGGCCGCAGAATCGGGGGATGAGCGACGTTTCCCTTCTCGGCACCGGCCTCCTCGGCGCGCCGATCGCCCTTCGCCTCGCCTCGACCGGTCTTGCCGTGACGGTCTGGAACAGGACCGCATTCAGGGCGGCACCGCTCGGCGAGGCGGGTCTGGAGGTCGTGCCGACGCCGGTGGAAGCCCTCCTTGCCTCTCCGGTCACGATCCTGATGCTCGCGGACGGCCCCGCGATTCGCGAGGTGCTCTTCTCCCCGGAGGCCGTCGCCGCACTCGCAGGGCGGACCGTCGTCCAGATGGGGACCATCGGACCGGACGAGAGCCGCGCTTTCGCGGCTGAGATCGCCGCGGCGGGCGGCGAGTGGGTCGAGGCGCCCGTCCTGGGGAGCATCCCCCAGGCGGACTCGGGGACGCTCCAGGTGATGGTGGGGGGAACGGCGGATCAGCTCGAGAGGCTCGAGCCGCTCTTCTCGTGCCTCGGGAAGGACATCCGTCTCGTGGGCGAGGTGGGCAAGGCGGCGGCGCTGAAGCTCGCGCTGAACCAGCTCATCGGCTCGCTGACGGCCGCGTTCGCGACGAGCCTGGCCTACGTCCGGGCCGAAGGGCTCGACCCGGAGATTTTCATGGGGATCCTCCGGCCGAGCGCGCTCTACGCGCCGACCTTCGACAAGAAGCTCGGGCGGATGCTCGACGGGGAGTACTCGAACCCGACATTCCCGCTCCGGCTGCTGCGGAAGGACGTCGAGCTCTTCGCCCGCGCCGCGTCCGAGGCCGGCGTGGGGTCACGGATGCCAGAGGCCGTACTCTCCATCGTCGACACGGCGATGGAGAAGGGCCTCGCCGAAGGCGACTACTCGGCCCTGGCGGAAGCGCTCGTCACGGCGCTTCCAGTGCCGGCCCCTCGCCTGTAACCTCGGCGAATCGTGAGCGAAGCCGTAACGAAGGGGCCTGAAGACGACGTGCCGCTCGTCGTCGACCTCGACGGGACGCTCGTCCTCACCGACCTGCTTCACGAGTCGGCAGTCTCGGCCGTCGCGCGGGCGCCATGGGCCACGCTCAAAGCCCTGCCGTCGCTCCTTCGCGGGAACCGGGCCGCGTTGAAGCGGCGGCTCGCGGAAGCCGGCCCCGTCGATGCCGAGTTCCTTCCGATGAGAGAGGACCTCGTCGGGCTGCTGAGCGAGGCGAGGGCGAAAGGAAGGCGGCTCGTCCTGGCGACCGCGGCCGACGAGCTCCTCGCGCGTCCGATCGCCGCGCGGGTCGGGCTCTTCGACGAGGTCCTCGCGAGCGACGGCGTCCGGAATCTGAAGGGGGAGGAGAAGCGGGCTGCGCTCGTGGACCGCTTCGGCGAACGAGCCTTCGACTACGTTGGCGACGCGAGGGCCGACCTGCCCGTCTTCCGGAGCGCCCGGAAGGCGATCCTGGTCGGGCCGGGAGTCCGTCTCCGGGCCGAGGTGGAGCGAGGCGGCACGCCCGTGTCCGCCGAGCTGCCCGACCGTCCGGGCGGCCTCCGTGCGATCCTGTCGGCGCTCCGGGTTCGGCAGTGGATCAAGAACCTCCTCGTCTTCGTTCCCCTCGTCACCGGGCACATCTTCGAGGCTCCGGTTCTCGTGGCGGCCGTATGCGCGTTCTTCGCGCTCAGCTTCCTCGCCTCGGCCGTCTACGTCCTGAACGATCTCGGAGACCTCGCCTCGGACCGCCAGCACCACTCGAAGCGGAAGAGGCCCCTGGCGAACGGGGACCTCTCCATTCGCGCGGGGCTGGCTGTCGTCCCTCTGCTTCTCGCGGGATCGCTCGCGTTCGCCACGGCTCTCCCTCCCGGTTCCCTGGTCCTTCTCGCCGTCTATTTCGCAACGACGACGGCCTACACGCTCTTCCTGAAACGCCAGGTCCTGGTCGACGTCTTCACCCTGGCGTTCCTGTATACCCTCCGGGTCCTGCTCGGCGGGGCCGCGACAGGAGTTCCCGTATCGCCGTGGCTCCTCGCGTTCTCGGTCTTCCTGTTCCTCTCGCTCGCCTACGCCAAGCGCGCTTCCGAGCTCCTCGCGATGAAGGAGCGGGGACACGAGGCCGCGGCCGGCCGCGACTGGTTCGTCTGGGACTCTCTCGTCGTCCAGGTCCTCGGCGTCGCGAGCGCCTATCTCTCGAGCCTCGTCCTCGCCATCTACATCCACAGCGACGTGACCAAGAGGCTCTACGCCCACCCGGGCTGGCTCTGGCTCCTCGTGCCGGCGCTTCTCTACTGGACGAGCCGGATCTGGGTCCTCGTCGGGCGGGGGAAAATGGACGAGGACCCGATCGTCTTCGCCGCCCGGGACGCGGTGACGTGGGCGCTCGCCATCGCGACCGTGGCGGTCCTGCTGATGGCGGCCGGCGGGCCCTTCGGAATCCCGGGCCTGATGGAGTGAGCGTGCTTCCCGCGTGCTAGATTCCACCGCAGGGCGCCCGGCCGGTACGCTGGGCGCCCCTGCCCCTTTCGGGGCCGGAGTTGATCCTGTGACAGAGAACGAAGCGGCGCGTCCGCTCACCCGCATCACCACCAGCGCGACCTTCAGCTCCGCGCATCGGCTCCACAACCCGTCCCGCGACGAGGAGTGGAACCGGACGGTCTTCGGCAAGTGCAACAACCCTCACGGGCACGGGCACACGTACGGGCTGGAGATCACCGTCGAGGGGGAGATAGACCCGGAGAAGGGCTGGGTCCTCGACTTCTCCGACCTGAAGAGGCTCGTGAGCGAGCGGATCGTGAAGAGGTGCGACTGCCGGAACCTGAATACCGACGTCGACTTCCTCGCCGGGAGCATCCCGACGGCGGAGGTCCTCGCGATCCGCTTCTGGGACCAGCTCGCTCCCCACCTCGCGCCCGCCCGTCTGGTCGAGCTCGTCCTCCACGAGACGGAGCGGAACAAGGTCGTCTACAGGGGCGGGGCGTGATGCGCGCGCTCGTCTCGAACGACGACGGGATCCACAGCCCCGGCATCGAGGCGCTCGAACGGGCCGCGAAGGCGGCCGGCTTCGAGACGTACGTCGTCGCCCCCGACCGCGAGCAGAGCGCGACGTCCCATGCCCTGACGCTCCACCGGCCGCTCCGGGTCGTGAAGACCGCCGAGCGCTCGTGGGTCGTCGACGGGACGCCGACCGACTGCGTGAACCTCGCCATCTGCAGCATCCTCCGGGAGGTACGACCCGATTTCGTCTTCTCGGGCATCAACCAGGGGCCGAATCTCGGGGACGACGTGACCTACTCCGGTACGGTCGCGGCCGCGTTCGAGGGGACCCTCCAGGGCATCCCGTCGATCGCGTTCTCCCTCGACTACCGGAGGGACCAGGCCGACACCCCGCCCGACTTCTCACACGCCGAATCCATGGCGGAAGAGGTCATTCGGCTGGCCCTCTCGCGGCCGATGGGAGCCGAGATCCTCTGGAACGTGAACATCCCGGCCGGCAGGCCGGCGGGGATCCGCGCGACGCGGATGGGGCGGCGCCGCTACGGCGAGAGCGTCGTGGAGAAGATCGACCCGCGCGGCCGCCCCTATTTCTGGATCGGCGGCGCCCACATCGACACGCACGAGGACGGGAGCGACCTGACGACCGTCGCCGGCGGCTTCGTCTCCGTGACGCCCCTTCACCTCGACCTGACGGCGTACAAGGCGCTCGAGGATCTGGCCGACCGGCTGAGCGGGAGCCGCGCCAACGGCGCGAACGGAAGCTAAGATCCCGGCGTGAAGCCGGAGGACCCCGAAGTCGCGCGCGCTGCGAGAGCGGGCGCAGAGGCGCGGCGCGCGATGGTCGCCCGGATCGTCGCGGCGGGTCTCGTCTCCGATCCGCGCGTCCTCGAGGCGCTCGGCGTCGTCCCCCGGCACCTGTTCGTCCCGAAGGCCCTCGTCGCGGAGGCCTACGGAGACCACGCCCTTCCGATCGGCGCCGGTCAGACGATCACGCAGGCCGCGAACGTCGGTCGGGCAGCCGAGCTCGCGGCGATCCGGCCGGACGCGCGCGTCCTCGAGATCGGGACCGGTTCGGGCTACCAGGCGGCCGTTCTCGCCCGGCTGGCCGGGCAGGTCTTCTCCCTGGAACGGATCCCGGAGCTGGCCTCGGAGGCGCGGCGCGTCCTGGCGTCGCTCGGCGTGAAGAACGTCTCGATCAAGGTGTTCGACGGGACCTACGGCTGGCGGGAGCACGCGCCCTACGACGCCATCGTCGTCGCCGCGGCCGCGCCGGAGATCCCGGCGCCCCTCGTCTCGCAGCTCTCGGCGACGGGCCGCCTCGTCGTCCCCGTCGGTCCGGCGAACCGCCAGCGTCTTCTCGTCGTGAAGATGCTCCCGAGCGGCCGGACGCGCACGGAGGACGCGGGAGACGTCGCCTACGTCCCGCTCGTGGGGAAGTTCGGATGGGGGGCGGCTCAGACGGGGGAGAGACGGTGAGCAGCGGCTTCGACGCCGACGCCCGCCGGTGGCTCGTCTCGGGGCGCGTCCAGGGAGTCGGCTACCGTGCCTTCGCGGCACGGACGGCGCGAGGTCTCGGACTGAACGGCGGAGCGTCGAATCTCCCCGACGGGAGGGTCCTCGTCGTGGCCGAGGGGCCGGCGCACGCTCTCGACCGGCTGGAGGCGGCGCTCTGGGAAGGGCCGCGCTTCGCCCGCGTCCAGCGCGTCGAGCCCTCGGTCGCGACGCCGGACGACATCCTGCGTGGGTTCGACGCCGAGTTTCGCCACGAGCGGTAGAATCCCCGTCTCCTGATGTCGAGAAAAAGGGTCCTCGTCGTGGACGACGACGCCGACGTTCGTTCCGTCGTCGAAGCCGTTCTTTCCTCCGCCGGCTTCGACGCGCTGGGGGCGGCGGACGGGAGCGAAGGGATCGAGCGCGCCGTTCTCGAGCGGCCGGACCTCGTCCTGCTCGACGTCCTGATGCCGAACCTCTCCGGCTGGGAGGTCTGCGCGACCCTCCGGAGCCTTCCAGAGACCTCCTCGATCCCGGTCGTCATGCTGACGGTGAAGTCGGACATCCGGGATTTCGTCGCGGGCCGGCAGGCCGGCGCCGTCGATTTCGTCACGAAGCCCTTCACGAATGCGCGCCTCGTCGAGACGGTCGAATCCGCCCTGGCCGGACGCGAGGACCCGCGCTCCGAGCCCATCGGCCGGGAGATGCCGGAGCGCCGGACGCGCGGCCTGCTCCTCGACTCGCTCACGGGCCTGCCGACCATCCCGGTCGTCGTCGACGCCCTGCGAGAGAAGCTCCTCGTGGACCAGGACCTCGGGGTGTTCCTCATCGACGTCGACGCGGTCGCGTCCCTCGAGGACCACTACGGCTGGGAGCTTCTCGACGAGGTCGTGAGAGAGGCCGCCAGCGGGCTCCGGCGGCTCGTCGGGACTCTCTTCTCGACGGGCGACCTGCTCGCGGTGTCGCGGCCCGGCTCGTCGGCTCTCGTCGCGTTCGTGGCCCTTCCCTCGGGACGGGGCGAGGAGGAATCGTCGGCCCGCCTCGGGCGGAAGGCCCGGCAGGTCGAGGAGTCTCTCGGGGCGCTCCTCGGCGAGCGGTTCCTCGGCCGCGTGCACCGGCGGCTCGAGGTGACCGTGGCAGCCTCGCGGCTGAGCTACAACCCGCAGGTCCGGGTCGAGCGTCTCGTCGAACGCGCCCTGGCGGAGGCGGCGGCCGCCGCCTCGACGAGGGAGGGAGAGCGGGTCGCCTCGCAGCGGGACGAATTCGCTGCGCTCCTGAGGCAACGTGCCATCCGGACGGTCTACCAACCGATCCGCGACCTGGCAACGGGGAGCGTCGTGGCCTGGGAAGCGCTCTCCCGCGGCCCGGCGGGGACCGGGTTCGAGAGCCCGGAGGTCCTTTTCGACTACGCATCGCGGCATGGCCGGGTCCTGCCGCTCGAAGAGATCTGCGTCCGATTCTCCGCGGCCCGTTTCGGGATTCACGAAGCGGGCCTCCTCTTCGTGAACGTGGAGACGAACGTCGTGAACGAGCTCGCCCGGGGAGGGCTCGAGATCCTCGGTCCCCTCGTCGATCTCGGCCCGTCCGTCGTCCTCGAGATCACGGAGAGGGGAGCCATCCCCGATTTCGAGGCGTTCCGGGAGGGGATCTCCGCTCTTCGGAGGGCCGGGTTCCGGATCGCGCTCGACGACGCCGGCTCCGGCCACGCGTCCCTTCACGCGATCGCCGAGCTGAGGCCCGACTTCCTCAAGATCTCCCAGTCCCTCGTGACCGGTCCCCACAGGGACGGGATCAAGAGCGAGATCGTCGAGATGCTCGTGCGGCTCGGCGGGCGGATCGGCGCCGTGACGGTGGCCGAGGGAATCGAGACGGAGGAGGATCTGGCCGCCGTCCGTCAGCTCGGCGTGGCGCTCGGGCAGGGGTTCCTTCTCGGCCGGCCGGCCCCCGTACCGGAGAGCTGACGGCGCTCCCGGGCTCGGAGGGTGCGCGCGCCTCGAAATCGAATCGGGGCGATCATCCGGGCGAGGAGATCTCCATGACCGAGAACGAGGACGACGGACCGGTGCTTCCCGAGGGGTTCGAGAAGGTGGAAGCGACCGTATGCCGCCGCGGAGAGGAGCTGATCGTCTTCGGCACCCTCGAGGAGGGCCCGTTCGCCTTCCACCTCAAGCTGGCCCGGAAGGAGGAGGACTTCGGCCCGCCGCCGCCGGGATTCGGATGGACGGGCGAGGAACGCCCCCCGAAGAAGGGGGAGTGGTTCTGGTCGGAGCTGAGAGGGCGCGCGATCCAGGCCGTCAAGGACGAGACAGGAGTGAACCAGTTCGGGGAGCCGACCGGTGGCCGGAGGATCCTGAAGCCGCTCGGGACGTCCGGCCGCGCCGCTCCCTCTCCCCGCACGAGCCTGCGCCTCGTGAAGGACGACGACTCCGGGGACTGATCAGGCGGAGGCGGCCGGAGGCGTTCCAGCGGGCGGCTCGACTTCGTCCTCGGCGTGGCGGGTCACCGCCAGGTAGACCCGCAGGTCGTCGAGGACCGCGTCGAGCGCCGCCTCCTTGGAGGCGGCGAAGAACGGCTCTTCCGTGACGAAACCGCCCGGGACGAGCCAGGGTACGAGGATCGTCTCCCAGGCCGTCGCCAGGCCGTCGTCGTCGTCCCGGATGCCCGGAGGGTGGATGCCGTATTCGAGGAGCCGCCACGTGCGGCAACGGTACTGGCCCGGATTCGCACCGTCCTCGAAAACCTCGATCCGGATATCGGCCGGATCGCCATCGAGAATGGTCTCCACCTCGGCAACTTCGACGAGGCGGAAGACGGCTAGATGCGGGCGCTGCGATGGCATGTTGAGTGGTGGGCCCGGGGAGACTCGAACTCCCGACACACGGTTTAGGAAACCGTTGCTCTATCCACCTGAGCTACGGGCCCGTTCCTGGGGCGCCGCCCGGAGGCGACGGGAGGCGGAGTGTACCGGAGTCGCGATTCCCGGTCATGGCCGGGCCCCGGGGCCGACGCGGACTCCTGGTCTGGAAGTTGCGAGACAGTCGAACGGAGCGAGAGTAAAGATGAACATGAAGATGTCTGCCCGGGCCAACGCACCGAAGCTCGGTACCTGAGTGGGCGGGGCGTTCGTGCGGAGCCTTGCCCTGCCTCGCGCTGCTGACGGACTCTCGCTCTGCGGGCGCCGAGCCGCCTCCTGAGCTTCCACCCACGGGGCCATCGCAGAAAAGAAAGGGAGCCTTTCCCGTTGGCGACGGCTTTCGACCGCTCCTCGCCGACCCGAAGCAGGCGGAGTTCTTCGTCTTCCGTCTCCATCATCAGAGTCAAGGCCGGCCTGGAGTTCGGTCGACCCAACCCAGGGCACCGTCGCCTGCGCCTCATGGGAGAGAGGCTCGGCCGTTCCCGCGCCGTGGATCCGGACGCCTCATTCGTTCGCGCGTGAAGGGACGGCTCGTGGCCGGGGAGCCCTGTCCCCTTGCGAAACCGGACGTCACTCCTCGAACGGCACCACGTGAAGGTGGCGGACGAGAAGGACCTTGTTCGACCGCACGGCCTCGGTCTCCCCGAGCGGAAGGAAGTTGTCTTCCTGCCGCGAGATGTAGCGGGAGCAGGCATCGATGGCCTGGATCACGTCGTCGGTCTCGAAGGGCATCAGGAATTCCTTCGGCTCGGCGAGCCCTTCGATGACCAGCTGAAATGTGTGGAGGTGCTTTCGATCCATTCGCTCCTCGAGGCGGCAGGGTGTCGCCGGTGGGGCGGCCGCTGTCGGCATCGTATCCTCCACCGGGTGGCGCGTCCGACACTTCGCCTGGCCGGGCATCTCCCGGAGCATCCGTGAAGGGGATCACGGCGGAGCTCGAGGCGATCCCCGACGCGGTGGGGTATCCCGCCCGGCACGACGTCCGCGACGCCTTCCTCGTCCGGGCAGGCGAGAGGGTTCCGGTGGTGGTCAAGCGGATCCGCCGCGACTTCCGCCAGCCCGACGGAAACACGCGGGCAGAAAGGGCCGTCCGGATCGCCAGGCACCTCCTGGCCCACGGGCTCGACACCCCGGAACCGCTCGGCCTGGAAGTGACACCGGAGGAGAGCGTCCTCGTCGTACGGAAGCTGGAGGGGGCGGTCCAGATCAGGGCGTTCTTCCTGAGGCGCGACGACCCGAACCGGGACGCGCCTCCGGTGCGGGCGACGTTCGAGGAGGTGGTGGCGGCCCTCGGGCGGCTCGCGAAGCGCCTCCACGATGCGGGCGTCTTCTTTCGCGATTTCACCGACGGGAACATCCTCGTGACGGAAGGGGAGGCGGGACCGCGGCTCTGGCTCGTCGACCTCGACCGGGCGCGGATACGGAGGGGCCCGCTCCGGACCTTCAACCGGCTCCGGGACCTGGCCCGTCCAGGCTTGAAGCGGTCGGACGACCGGCTGTCCCTTCTCCGGGCCTATTACGCTCCCGGGCCGGTCCCACCGCTCGTTCCGCTGGTTCACGCGGCGCTCAAGCGCCGGATCGTCATCTGGGACCGTCTGAAGAAGGTCCTGAGACCCTGGCGGCGCTGAAGGGCTATCCTCTGGTTCAGTAAACCCCCGCCCCGTCTCGTGCGTCCATAGCGGCATGACGAACGCCGTGGGCGCCGCCAGGGTCCTGGGGTTCGAGGCAGCCCCTCGAGGGAGGAGCAGGAACGTGGCGAACGACCTCCCAGGCGAAAGCTCCCGGGCGGCTGATCCGGGGCGCAGGGAGCGCGAGAGCGAGATCCTCGGGCGGGTCCGGGCGGGGAATCCCGAGGCCTTCGAGTATTTCGTGAAGACCTACCAGCGGAAGGTCTTCCGGCTGATCTACACGCTGGTCCGGAACGCCGCCGAAGCCGATGCCCTGACGCAGGACGTCTTCGTGAAGGCGTGGAGAGCGGTCGGAGACTTCAAGGGGGAAGCCGCCTTCGAGACCTGGCTGAACCGGATCGCCGTCAATGCCGTCCGCGACTCCGTGCGGCGGCGCAAGCCGGTGGTTTCCTTCTCCGACCTCGCTGCCGCCGAAGAGGTCGAAGGGACGGATCTTCCGCGAGCGGCCGAGCCGACGGACGGCACGTCCCCCGAGCGGGACGCCCTGTCGCGGCAGATCCGGAGGCGAATCGGGGAGGCGCTCGAGGCGCTCTCGCCGAGGCAACGGGCCATTTTCGTCATGAAGCACTACGAGGAGCGGTCGATCGCCGAGATCGGGGCCGCGACGGGGATCGACGACGGGACGGTCAAGTCGCACCTGTTCCGGGCGGCGCGGAAGCTGCGCCAGAAGCTGGAGGACCTGCGATGAGCGGCCGGCACATGACGGAGGAAGAGATCGTGGGCCGGGTCTTCCCGGTCGAGGAAGGGCCCGCTCCGATTCCGATTCACCAGGCGGTCTGCCCCGAGTGCCAGCAGCGGGTCGCGAAGCTGAGAGAGGCATTCCTTCTCGATCGGGGGGCCGTGACGGGTGTCGTCGAGTCCCTCCCGGGCGAGTTCTGGGCCGCCCAGCGGAGGGCCGTCCTGGGGCGCATCTCCGAGCTGGCCGCCGTCGAGGCGGAAGAGAAGGCGACGCCGTTCCCGGCGCGGTTCACCCGGTCGATCCTCCACCGGCCGGCCCTGGCCTTCGGGAGCCTCGCGGCCGCCCTCGCGCTCGTGGCCGGCCTCACCGTTCTCCGGGGCGGGACCGAGGCCGGGCCGTCCGCTGGCGTCACGACGGTGGCGACCATTCCAGCGAATGCTACGGTCGAGCTTTCTGCAGCCGATCGCGAGGACGACGAGCTTCTTCGTTCGGTCGACAGCGTCCTTTCCGATGAGGAGTCGTACGAAGCACTCCTCCCCGAGGTGATGAGATGAAGACGCGCTGGCCCCTCGCCGCGCTCGCCCTGGTGGCCCTCTCGGCGGTCCCGGCCGCGGCCCAGATGCTCGAGATGCCAGGTGGGAAATGGTGGAAACGGCCCGCCATCGTCGAAGGGCTGAAGCTCTCGACAGAGCAGCAGGACCGCCTCGACGAAGTGTTCCTGAAGAATCGGCGGGCTTTCGTCGACCTGAAGGCGGACGTCGACCGGCGGACGATCGACCTCGAGGACCTCCTCGCCGCCAAGGACGTCGACCCGAAGAAGGTCGGCGCGGCCTCCGAGGCCCTCGAGCAGGCGCGCGGAAGGCTCGGGAAGGCCCGGACGATGATGGTCGTCGACATGAGGGGCATCCTGACCGAGGCGCAGTGGAAGCAGATCGTCGACCGCCGGGATCAGTGGCGCGCGGAGCGGGAAGGGGAGATGCGCAAGCGCTTCAACAGGCAGCGCGGGGACGCACGCCCCGGCGGGGCCCGCCCGGGCCAGGCCTCGGCGCCCGAAGCGGCGCCCGAGGTTCCGGAAGAGCCCTAACGGGAGAGGCGACCTGGCGCGGCGCCGGGGCGCTTGCGGGCGAGGACGAGCCAGCGGGTCCCCTCCGGCTGGAACGAGAGCCAGCCCGAGGCATCGGTGAAGAGCCGGACGGACAGGCCCGCCCCGCGCAGGGCTCGCTCCACGGCTCGTTTCGGCCACGCGATCTCCCTGTAGAGCTCGCGGGTCCGCCGAAAGCGGCGGGGATCACCGGCCTCGGGGAGGAACCAGTCCCGGGTGACGGTCCCCACGCCCGTTACGGAGTCGTACGAGCCCCTCTCGGCGGAAAGACCGCCCCCTTCGAGCGCCGTGACCCGGTGGTGATCGGGGAAGGCCTCGACCGTCTCCGGAGTGTTGAGGTCGAAGAGGAAGTGGCCCCCCGGCCGGAGCGCCTTCGCGACGCCCGAGAGGGCCGGCGCGAGCTCTCCGTGGCTCCCGAGGTGGTTGAGGACGTCGAACGTCGCGAGGGCGAGGTCGAACTCCTCGCGGGGGGCCAGCGGGAGGGAGAGAGCTCCGCCGAGCCGGACGTCGATCGGCAGGCGTTCCGCCCGGGCTGCCTTGCGGAGAGGGCGAAGGAACGCGGCGACCGGGTCCACCGACACGACCCTGCAGCCGCGCCGCGCCAGCTCGAGGCTCTGCCAGCCGCTTCCGCAGCCGACGTCCAGGACGCTCTCGTACGGGACCCGGTGGGCGCGCAGGATCTCGTCACGGGCCGGAGAGAGCAGCTCGCGCCAGAGGCCGTAGACCTCGTCGTAGTAGCCGGAGAGGACGGCGTAGGGAGGGTGCTTCGGGGCGCTCACGGCGCGGCGCTCCCGAGCGCCTTCGGCGCGCCGCCCCGGCTGGAGGCGAGGGCGAGCGCCGCGAGGGCCACGAGGCCGGGGAGGGCGATGAAGAAGGCGTAGGGGAGCCCGAAGCCGCCGGCCTGGAGCCGGTACTGGAGGGCGGTGACGCCTCCGAGAAGGAGCGCGGCCGGAAGGAGGGCGAGCGGCTTCCAGCGCGCGAAGACGACGAGAGCGAGGGCCAGGAAGCCGCGTCCCGCGGTGACCCCCTCGACGAAGGTCGGTGAAACCGTGAGGATGAGCATCGCCCCTCCGAGCGCGCCGAGGACGCCGGACGCCGCGGCCGCGCCGCTTCGGACGGCCACGACGGAAAGGCCGAGCGAGCGGAGCGCCTCCGGATTCTCTCCTGCCGCCGTGA
Organism: uncultured Holophagales bacterium; assembly: GCA_937927565.1. Taxonomy (GTDB): domain Bacteria; phylum Acidobacteriota; class Thermoanaerobaculia; order UBA5066; family UBA5066; genus UBA5066. Next base: position 231 of record CALBDV010000261.1, on the reverse strand, counting down.
GGCGCAGCCCGGCACGAGCTCGCGCGAGCCAGACGTGGAGGACGACGGGGGCGAGGAAGGCCGCCGCGACGGCGTCGGGAATGCCGAGGAGGCCCCGCGGCAGCGTCCGCACTTCGAGGACCGACCCCGTCTCACCCGCGGCGAGCCTGTAGGCGAACGCGGTGGCGCCGAGGGCAAGGAGGTTCCAGACGGTGCCGACGAGGATCGGGTCGGCCCGACGTGCGACGGCGA
>CALBDV010000260.1 GCA_937927565.1 uncultured Holophagales bacterium | reverse complement strand
CGGCCCGGTCCTCGGCCCGTCCTCTTCTATCGGGGAGATGGCGAGCCATCTCCCCTCGCGGGGAGACGCCGAGGAACGCCCGGAAAAGGACCGGGGCGCGCCCGAAGGCGCGCCCCGTCGTTCAGATCAAGCGATACACGTGTGGAGCCGCGGCCCCATGCGGCCCGGCCCCGTGTGGCCTGATCACGGCTGCGTCGGTCGAAGCGAGTCCGCGAAGTGACCTATGTCGGCGATCGAGGTATCCCACTGCGAGACACGTTCTCCATCTTCATCGACTTCGAGGTGATCCGGAACGAAATCGAACAGGTGTGCCTCGGAGAAAGGCCCTGACAGACGGTCCATGAAAAGAACTTGCTGCTGGACGAGCACAACCTGGCCGCGTCGATAAGCTGGCCACCACACAATAAAGTTCGCGTGTTCAGGGACGTTCATCGACGTCACAAACGCGGACCTCTCTGCTCCGGCGATGAGCCGATCAGCAGCCTCCAGCCAGTGAGCGAGGTACCCTTCGCGACGCCAATGCTGTAGAGGTGCGTCGAAGGTCTCCTGGAACTCGTCGATGGTGATCTGTCCCCGAGCCGTACTTGCGCGCGCGGACCTGGTCTTGAGAAGTTCGAGTCTGAATGTCATGGCGCTAATTGGCGATCCGATTCAGCTTCTCGTCATAAGTCCCGAGTCGACGCCCGTCCTTCGTGAACATCTTCCAGACGCCCCCCTTGTGACCGTCCCTGTCGGGCGTTATGTAGCGCTTCCCATTCCCGAACAGCGGCTCTCCCTTCGTGTCGAAAGGAGCCTTCTGCGGGGGCGTTCGCTGCGTGTAGCCGAGCTTCCCGGCGGCCTCCTTCGCTTCCTTTCCTGTCATGCCCGAGGAGCCGCCCGAGTCCGAGTTGGACTTCATGAGATTCCCGAAGCCGTTCGTGACTGCCACCGCTCCTGGTATCGCGATCGCGGCTCCGCCTGCCACTGCCGGCACAGATACGGGGGTGCTCGCACCCAGTGTGACGAGCTCAAGCGCTCCGCCGCCGATAGCCAGTCCGCCACCGCCTATCGTTTGAATGGCCCCACCGATCACCGAAATGGCGTCACCGAAGGCCTGCCCGAGGGTGAAGTCACGGTTGCTGGAATCGCGCCTCTCCGGGCCGACAATCTGGTTACTCCAGAAGGCGTTCGCGACGCCGTCGGTGAAGTCCCTGAAGTCCTTCCCATCCGGATCGACGTACTTGAGAGGGTTATTCCTAGCGTAGGTTAGGGCGCACCGGGACGTCTCCCGCGCGAAGACCA
>CALBDV010000259.1 GCA_937927565.1 uncultured Holophagales bacterium | reverse complement strand
CGTAGCTCTTGACGACGACCGCGTCGCCACCGTGGCTCAGTAACGCCGCCGTACAGGCGAAACCCGACCGGGAAGCCGCGACGATGGCCATGAGCGACACGGCGAGCGTTCGCCCGAATCCCGTCAATGCCCCGGACGTCACGACCGCCGGCACGCGTCACTCCCTGGTTGGGTGTACGCCGTCAGCGCCGTATGCGTGCTCTTCCTCACCGGAAGGCGACGATCGAAGGAGCCCACGGGGTCCCGGATCACGCGAACCCCCGGACGTTTCGCGCCTTTGAGATCCGACCTCTTCCCTCTCGCGCGTGCTCTCGGTCGGCCCCCGTTTTCATCCTCGCGGGCGTGCCGCGGCGCACATGCACGCTATCCCTTGCGCCCCCTCCTACCAGTGCCAGAGGTATTTGCCGAGGCGCTTCTCGAGCAACTTCATCGCCATGTTGGTGGCCGCACCCGCCCCGGAGTCCTGACCGGCGTCATCGAAGCTGTAGGTGGTGACGCCGGCCGGGTTGTTGATCCGGTAGGTGCCGGCGACGTGGTCGTAGCCGGTTACCACCTCGGCGTGACCGGCCTTCTTGTCGACCTCGGTGACGATAGCAGGGCCCCGTCCGAGCACGCTGAGAAGGTCGAGGCCCTTGGGGCCGCGCAGGCTCCGCATCCCGAGCTGCTGGTAGAACCAGTCCATCTGGTGCTCCTGCCGGCCCGTGTCCTCCCGGGCGAAGGCATCGAGGTTGGCGTTGTAGATGCGATCCGAGCCCATACGCCACTGCAGCATCATGCGCGCCGACGCCTCCCAGCACTTCTTCACCGAGCCCTGGCTCTTCAGCGGCACGTTGTGCATCCTGGCGTTCCCCTGGGCGAGAAGCACGTTGATGCGCTTGACGGTCCCTTTGCCCGGGTCGATGCGGCTGTCCGGGGTCTCCATGTAGACATTCTGGAACCTGCGGATCGCCTCCACGAGATCCGGCGTGCACTTCGCCTCGAGCAGGGGCGACGTAATGGCCCCCGGGACCAGGGCCGTCAGCACGGTCCTGGTGGCGACGACGTCGTTGAGCAGGTTCTTGCCGTCCTTCCCGACAGAGGCTGCGGGGGCGAAGGTCATCGTGTACCTCCCTGGCCGGCGGCTCCGGCGCGCTCCGATCCCGAGATTCTAGGCTGCATCCGTTCGCTCGGCGTTTGCCGCCGGGCAGCGCAGGAAGGAGAGCGAAGCTGATGTCGTTCCACGGTCGAACCCGCACGGATTCTCACGAGGCGCGGCGCTCCAGGCGGTGTGGTGCCAAAGACGGTTCGGTGCCAGGCGTGCAATCGTGTATTGTCAGAAACAATGCACGATTGCACGCCTGGCACCAAACTCGATAACGCGTGCCCTGGTCAACGACGGCGGCACCATCAGCCACGACGACTCGAGCTACGCCGGCACGGGGGGCCGCGACCGAGTGATGAACGCCTCGATGTGCCGGACGACTCGTGCGACGGAGTCGGACGACGCTCTGCCCTGCGAGCCGCTACGGCTTCGTCCGCCCGCGCGAGAACGTCCAGTCGACCTGCAGGATTCCTCCCTGAACGGCGACCTCACGCTTCCCGTCGCCAATCGGTCCCTCGAGAGTGAAATCCATCGTGGCCATAGGCGCGGCGGAAGCCTTGACGAGTTTCGCGGGATAGCCTGGAGCCGCCTCCTGCTGGAAGCCGTCGGTGCTGGGTGAGATGAAAAGGTAACGGGTGCGCGCCCGATTCAGGTCCGTTTCGACCGT
>CALBDV010000258.1 GCA_937927565.1 uncultured Holophagales bacterium | reverse complement strand
CGACGAGGAGTTCCTCCAGGAGACCGGGTGGGCCTTCTCGCGCATCGCGCTCCCCGAGCAGCGGGAAGCGCTCGAGAAGGACCTCCTCGGGCGAATCTTCCGTCCCGGCGGGAGCGTCGACGATGCCGCCGTGGCGCGGCTGCACCCCTACGCCGAATCGGCGGGTCTCACGCGCTTCGACGAGGCGCTCTCCAGGAAGCTGCTGTCGGCCGTTCCGCCGGCGAAGGCGTTCTGGGGAAGCGAACCGCCCGAAGCGTTCGTCGCCGGCCTGCGCCCCGTCGAGTGGGCAATCGCGAAGGACGGCTCGAACCGCCTCCGCCTCGTCCGCTCCGATTTCCACGCCGACTGGGTGAGGTTCCTGGTCGAGCGCGAAGACGACGCCGCATTGCGCCCCGCGCTCGCGCCGCTGGTGGCCGACCTGAACGCGAAGCTGCTCGGCCCCGCGCCCGTGACGAAGGCCGTGCCGTACGCCTCGTGGTTCCCCGTCGAGCCCTTCGCGCGCCTCGCCGCCCGCCCCGAGAACGCCGAGTGGAAGTCGGCCGTCGACGGCTGGTTCCGGACGACCGGCGCGTGGAAGCGGTTCCTCGCCGCCTCCGACTCCTCGTGGAGCGTGAAGCCTCTCGTCCCGCTCCTCTCGACCGCCACGCGCCGCGCGTACTTCCTGCGCGGCGCGCCCGCACTGCCACCCGGCGTTCCCGAGAACCCGCAGCGCCTCGCGCGCCACGCCGCCGTCGACCGCGTCGCCGACGCCCTCGAGGCGCTCGTCACGGACGCCTCCGGGGCCTCCGCCAGCCCCGACGTCGTCCGCCTCCGTGGCCCGCGAACCGTCGGTGAGGTCCTGGGTTCCGATCCGCGGTTCTCCTGGGCCGAGCTCTCATCGCTCCCGGGCGACCGCGGCGACGACCTCGTCACCGGGTCGGGAGTCGACGCGGGCCGCGCGCCGGCCCGCCTCTGGGGCCTTCGCCCGTCCGCACCCTGGTTCGTCCTCGAATCGCTCTCACGCCTCCGCGAGCGCTCTGCCGACACGCCGGGTGTCCCGCTCGAAGCCGCCACTCGCGGCGGCGAGTCCGCACGCGCCCTCGCCGCCGGGCGCTCCGCCGAGGCGCTCGGCGATCTCCCGCTCGCCCTGGCCCTCGACGAAGCCTGGTTCAGCGACCTCTCGCAGGCCGACCGGCTCGCCCGCCGCCTCCGCCTCCTCGTCGCTGCCAGCAGCGAGGGTGGAAGGGAGAAGGCGAACGCCCTCCTCCGCGCGGAGATCCGTACGCGACAGGCGAGGTCCTCAGAGTCCCTTTTCAGGGCCTGGGAGCGCAGCGCCGAGCCACTCGGGCTCGCTCCACCGGTTTCTCACTTCGACCCGGCGCAGCCGGTCGCAGCCGGTCTCCTCGCGTTCCTCTCCGACCGCGAGGGACCGGCGGCCGTCGCGGCGCTGAAGCCCACCGACGAAGCCGAATACCGGGGCGCCCTCGGCGCCCGCTGGGGAAGCCGCATCGAGAATCTCCCGGCCGATCGGCTCGACTTCTATCTCCGCGAGGTGTGGGCCCACGACGCAGGGGCCTTCCCCCTCGCGGCTGCATCGAAGCTCCCCGGTTTCCTCCGGCATGCCGCGCCCGTCCTAGCCCGCCTCGACGCGCCTCTGCGGGCCGAAGGCCTCGCGGCGGCACGGGCCCTCCCCGACACCACCCGCCTGGCCGACGTCGCCCGGCGCGCCGGAGACCTCGGCCCGGAGCTGGACCTCCTCTATCTCCGCGCCGACGTCGCCCGGGGCGACGACGCGGCGGCGCTTGCGCGACTCGACAGGATCGTCGAGCTGCCGGGCGGCCTCGTCTCCCCCCTCACCCTCGCCGAGCCCGACCTCTCCTCGTCGTTCGATGGCACGGAGACCCCGGAGGCGCCCCGCGAGGGCGGATCGCCCGTCCTGCGCGCCTTCCGGATCGTCCGCGACGCGAAGCGCCCCGACCTCCTCGCGAGGGCCACGGCTCTTCTCCTTCCACGTGTCGACAACAGGATTGCCGCCGCCGCGGCGCCGGCGGACGTCTGGGAGCTGGCGTTCGAGCTGAAGTCTCCCGCCGAGCGCCCGCTGCTCCTCGCCGAGCTGGAGAGAAGCTGGGCGCGTGGCGAGTGGTATGGCCGCGACCAGATCGCCGCGATCGTCGCCGTCCTCGCGCGGAAGGAGCGTGCCGCCGGCCTGAAGTGGTTCGCGAGGATTCCCGAGCCGGTCACCTTTGCCGAGGCGCGGCAACGCGCCACGCTCCTCGTCGCCTTGAAGGACGTCGACGGCGCCCGCGGCGAGTGGGTCGCGGCCCGCGCGCGCATGGCTCTCACGCAGGACCAGGAGCTCTCCGCATTCGACGCCTGGAGGCACCTCGGAGGCGACTCCGTCGCCGGCGCGCCGGCCTGGTGGACCACCGCGCGCCCCTTCTGGCAGAGGAAGGGATCGGACTTCGCGACCTGGGGCGGCGAACTCGCCAAGCACCTCGCCCTCCACCCGTACGACCGCCACGCGGCCCGCGTCGTCTATCGGAGCCTCTCGCCCGCACCCGAGCGTTTCGTCGCGCCGGCCGCGCTCGCCTTCGGCGGCACGGAAGACAGCGTCACCCGATGGCGCGTCGCGCGCGCGGAACTCGGCCGCTCCCCGGCTGCGGCCCGCGCCGCCCTCCGCTCGACCTGGTTCGACCCCGACGAGCTTCGGCAGCGGCGATTCCCCTCCGCCGAAGCCGAGGGGCTCCTCGGCGACCTGGCCCGCATCGGCACGGCCTCGCGCGACGAGAACCTCGCCGACCGGGCGCTCTCGGCGCTCGAGGACCGGCGCGCTGCTTCCGTTCCTGCGCTGCGCATCGAGCTCGCCGCGCTCCGCCGTCAGGTGGCCCCGCGCCCCGAGACCCTCCTCGGCAGCGGCGTCGTGTTGACGCGCCTTCTCCCAAAGGACCTGACCTGGGAGCTCTACGCCCGGGTCCTCAACGCGGAGGACGTTCCGTGAAGACGCTCGCCCTGCTCCTGGTGCTCGGCACGACGACCGCGGCGACCGCCGCCGAGCCCCTTCTGCCGCTCCCCGAAGCCCCCGTCGTCCTCTTCGCAAGCGACCCGGCCGCCCTCGACAGGGTCCTCGCGGGCGGGCTGCGGGCCGCGCTCTCCGGTAAGACCGGTGCGGAAGACCCGGTCATGAAGGGACTCCGCCAGACGCGCGTCGGCGCCAAGCTCGACGAGCAGTGGGCCCTCTTCGCCGCGGACCTTCCCCTGTCCTGGACCGAGATCGCGGCGATGAAGCCCTCGGCCCTCGGCCTCGCCCTCCTGTCGGCGGGCAATCTCGAGGCCGTCCTCGCCATCCGCACGCCGCTGGCGCAGCTTCCCGTCACGCTCCCGGCAGGCGAGGCGCGCTCGCGCGGCGGCGTTTCCTATGCCGTCGTCTCGCGCGGAGGGGGCGACGAGCGAACGCTCGACCGCCGCATCGGCCTCGCCTGGGCGCGCGTCGACGGCACGCTCCTCCTCGCCACGAGCGAGCGGGCGCTCCTCCTCGCCCTCGACCGGGCGGCGGCGAAGCAGGGCTACGCCGCGTTCCTCCCCGGCCTCCTCTCGGCGCGTCTGGACCTCACCGCGCTCCGTGCCGACCGCTACTTCCGCCGGGAGTTCCTCTTCGCCGAAGGGCTGGAAGGGACCGAGAGCGGAGTCCTCCTCTGCGCCCTGCGCGAGGAGAACGGCCACCTCGTCGAGGTGCGTGAGGGAGAGGCGGCTGCCGGTCCCTCCGCGGCCCGATGGAGCCTCGACGGCCGGCGCGTCGCCGCCGCCGGCTGGGAGAACTCCGGCCGCCGCTTTCCTCCGGCCCTGCGTCGCGGCCTCCTCGAGCCGGTGCCGAGCCCGGCCCCTCGCCCGGGCCTCGCCCTGAAACCGCTCCCCGATCCCAACGCCGCGCAGGGAGAGCGCTACCTCGTCGACCTCACGAAGCCCGTTCCCGCCTCCGGTGAGGGCGACGCCGCGGAGCTGCCGCGCTGGGCGGCGTTCCTCGACGGCCTTCCGGTCGAAGGGTGGGGCTGGGAAGCGGGAGCCGACGGCTCCCGCCGGCTCCTGCTGAAGGTGCCTCCTGCGAAGGAGGCCGAACTCGTCGACCTCGCGAGGTCGACGCTGACGCGCCGCGCGGGCGCGGCGATCCCGGCATCGTCCCGGCTCGACGTCGGCCCGGCGCTGCCGGGCCTCGCCTGGACGCGGCGGGGCGACTGGCTCTGGCTGGCCGCGAGCGAGAGCCATCTCAGTGGCGTCCCGGCCCCGGCACCGGAGTCCGGCCTCGTCCGCTGGAGCCGTCTCGACCTCGACGCTGTCCGCGCCGAGAAGGGCCCGTGGCGCGACGCGGAGGGCGCCTCCTTCGAGGGGCGCGTCCGCCCCTTCTCCGACCGGATCCTCGGTCTCCTCGGCTGGGCGCCGAAGACGACGTCGGTCGCCGTCGAGAGGCGCCAGGAGGGGAACCGCTTCCGGGAACGGGTCGTCTTCGTCTCGAGGTGATCCTCGCCGCGCTCCTCGTCTTCCGCCTCGTGGGAGATACGGTCTCCCCCGGGGCGGAGGCGGCGGCGCCCCGTCCCGTCGGTTCCCTCCAGAAGCCATGGGTCGTCGCGGCCTGGGCCGAGGCCCATCCGCACGAAGAAGCGCCCCGCCTCGACTGCACGGCCCGGTCCGGCTGCTGGAGACCGTCGGGGCACGGGCGCGTCGACCTGTCGCGCGCTTTTGCTCAGTCGTGCAATGCCTACTTCCTCGCCCTCGCGCGCGCCACGCCCGAGGTGGTCCGCGCGCGCGCACTCTCTCGCGCCGGGTTCGAGCTCTCCCGCCCTCTCTCTCCGGAAGCCACGATCGGCCTCGGGCCGCTCGACGCTCTCCCACGCGTCTCCCCCGCAGTTCTCCTGCGCGCCTACCGCGATCTCCTGACGCGCCCCTGGGCGTCGCGCGACGCGCTCCGCCTCGCCCTCGTCGACGGAATGCGCGCCGCCGCCCTCGACGGGACGGGCGCCGCCCTCGCGCAACGCGGCCATCTCGTGAAGACGGGCACGGTCCCGGCGCTCGACGGCCGACCGCTCGCGACCTCGGGCTGGGCGCTCGCGGCCTCGGCCGGCGGCGAGAGCCTCGTCCTCGCGCTCCTGCCCGACGGCACCGGCTCGATGGCGGCCGCGGCTCTCGGCGAGGAGCTGGCGGAAGGGACGCTCACCGGGACGACCGCCACCCGCCACGAAACCTCGAGCGGCCGCCCCCTTCCGGACCTGGTCCGCGTCCGGCTCCTCGAGACGCTCCGTCTCGCCGACGTGACCATGTCGAACGCCGGCGACGGCCCCGTCCGGATCCGCCGTCCCCGTCGCGACGACGCGTGGCTGGGTCCCGGTGCGACCGCCGCCACCGAGCCCGGTCTCGGGATCGGCCCGGGCCTCCTCCGTCTCGCCGTCGAGCCGTACGGTCTCCTCCGGTTCGTCGAAGGGACACTCGAGGTCTCAGGGAGAGCCGACTCTCTGGGCATCGTCCTCACCACGACGCCCCGCGCGTGGGTCGACGGCATCCTGCGCGGAGAGTTGCGCGACGGTTCCCCCGGGCTCCGCGAAGAGCTCGGAGCGGCGGCGCTTCGCTTCCTTCGCGCCGGGACGCGCCACGGCCGCGACCACCTCTGCGACTCCTCCCACTGCGCCGTCTTCGCGGGGCGCGGGCCTCTCGTCACCTGGGTGACGCCAAGACAGGTCGAGATTCCCTCGTCCGCCAGGAGCGCACCTTTGCCGCCCCTCCTGGACGAGGCCGCCTGGAGCCGCGTCCTGTCCATCTCTGAACGGCCCGGCCCATCTCAGTTCACCGGGCACTGTGGCGGGACGCCGCTCTCGTCGTACGAGGTCTGGGGACGCGGATCGCGCGAGGCTCCTCCCTGTCCGCGCCACGGCGCCGCCGACGACGCCGCGTGGGAACGCCTTCTCCCGGCGGCCGCTCTCCGTTCCGCCTTCGGCGGGCCGGTCGTCGAGCTGCGCGCCCTCGTGAGTTCGGGCGTGCGCAAGACGCGCGTGACGACGGACGGGCGATCGGTCGAACTCCTCTACGACGACCTGCACCGCGCGCTCGCGCCGTCTCTCGGGTGGGATGCGCTTCCCTCGCCTCCCGACACGTTCCAGCGGACCCCCGGAGGCTTTCTCGCCCGGGGTCGCGGGCGCGGCCACCGGGTGGGGCTCTGTCTCGCGCTCCCGGCACGATAGGCTCCGCGCGTGAGACCGATCCGGCTCCACTCCCGCCTCGCCAAGCGCTCCCGCCGCGGCTTCCGCGGATTCCCGGC
>CALBDV010000257.1 GCA_937927565.1 uncultured Holophagales bacterium | reverse complement strand
CCGGAAGGGGCCAGGCGCGTGCCGTTCCCGATCGCAGATTCTGTGACGTTCGCTTCAGCTTCATCGGCGTGGATAGCGGTCATCACCTTTGGACTAATCCAAGGGAGGCTTCCTCCCCAGTAGCTTGGCTCGGACATAGACGGTGTGCCGCCGGACTGTACGTCGACCCAGCCGCCGAGGGACTTGGCGGCCCACCCGTCAGGGATCTCACCCGAATCGGAGCGGACGATGCGCGCCGGAAAGAGATCGGCGATCTCCGTCACGAGGCCCGGGTCGCGCCCCTCAGCCTTGGCCCACACCGGGTCGAAGTCGACGAACCACGACTTGAAGAGCGCCCGCGCCATCGCCTCCAGCGTCTCGCTCATCCGCCGGTTCAGGTCGATCTTGTCGTCGAGGGCGCCAAGAACGTCGGCGACCGCTCGCTGCGCACCGAGAGGAGGAATCGGCAGTTCGAACCTCGGTACGTCGGCGCACCTCAAGCTATCGAAGACGGCCCCGACGTTCATGAACTTCTCGATCTGCTCCCACCAGTCCGGGCTCCTCGTGATCCATCGTAGGAACCGCGGAAGGACCTTCGTCCCATCCGCACGCAGAAGAACGAGGTTTTGCCCCAGCGCGAACTCGAGGCCGGGGGGAACCGAAGCTGTCTCCCCCGGATTGCACCGCCGGGACAGGACGACATCGTGGGCCGTCGGCCTCGCCTTCCGCGTCCAGTCTTCGAAGTCCTCGCGTGTGATCCGTCGGGCATCTCCCAGATCGAGTCGCCCCTCCTTCAACTGCGGAATCGCGACATACGGATAACCCTCCTGGGCCGCGGGCGGTGTTCGGTGGTCGCAGTCGATCAGCGAAACGTTCGCTTCACGCAGCGTCATCCTCGGCCACTCACCCCCCATACGCGCGCCCCCTCAAGCTCGCGGCGATCGCCACGTCCGTGCCTTTCCGTGCGTTTCCGTGCGTTTCCGTGCGTTCATTTCACCGGTTTCCGGTAGCCAACGGTCCGTCCCCCGCCTCCCTCACGGCCCACAAGTCCCTCTTTCACAAGACGATCGAGAAGGCGGTTCGCTTGGGGCGTAGTCTTCGGGCAGCGTTCCGAGACCTCGCGCCGCGTAATCAGTCCGTGCGTTTGGGCGTACCGAAGGACCACCTGCTGCTGCCGGGCGGGCTCGAAGCCGCGTCGGCGGACGACGGGCATCTCCGGTGTCATGCCCCGCCGCTCCAGAAGCCAAGCCGCGTGAGGTTCTGCTCGATCTCACGGTCCAGCCTCGCGCCCTCCACCTGCTGTTCCTTCAGCTGCGCGACGAGCCGCTTCATCCTCTCCTCGAACGGCTCGTCGTCCTCCTCCGCCGCCTCTGCCCCCACATACCTCCCGGGCGTCAGGACGAACCCGTGTCCCTTCACCTCGTCGGCCCTCGCCGCCCGGCAGAAGCCGGGGACGTCGGCGTATGTGCCCGCTCCCTTGTCGCCCCGCCACGCGTGGTAGGTCCCGGCGATCTTTGCGATGTCCTCCGCCGTCAGCTCGCGGTGGACGCGGTCGACCATCGTCCCGAGCTTGCGGGCGTCGAGGAAGAGGATCTCGCCGCGGCGGTCGCGGAAGCGGCCGCCCTTCCGGTCGCGCGCGAGGAACCAGAGGCAGACGGGGATCTGCGTCGAGTAGAAGAGCTGGCCCGGCATCGCGACCATGCAGTCGACGAGGTCGGCCTCGACGATCGCCTTCCGGATCTCCCCCTCGCCCGACTGGCTCGACGACATCGAGCCGTTCGCGAGGACGAACCCCGCCATCCCGGCCGGCGCGAGGTGGTGGATGAAGTGCTGGACCCAGGCAAAGTTCGCGTTGCCGGCGGGCGGGACGCCGAACGCCCACCGCTTGTCGTCCTTCAGGAGGTCGCCCCGCCAGTCGCTGTCGTTGAAAGGCGGGTTCGCGAGGACGTAGTCGGCCCGAAGGTCGGGGTGGCCGTCGGCGTGGAAGGAGTCGCCGTGGGCGATCCGCGCGTCGATGCCGCGGATGGCGAGGTTCATCTTCGCGAGGCGCCAGGTCGTGTAGTTCGACTCCTGCCCGTAGACGCTGATCTGCCCGACCTTCCCGCCGTGCTCCTCGATGAACTTCTCGCTCTGGACGAACATGCCGCCCGACCCGCAGGCGGGGTCGTAGACGCGGCCCTTCCACGGAGCGAGCATCTCGACGAGCGCGCGGACGACGCAGCGGGGCGTGTAGAACTGGCCGCTCTGCCGCCCCTCGGCGCTCGCGAACTGCGAGAGGAAGTACTCGTAGACGCGGCCGAGGACGTCCTTCGAGCGGCTCTCCTCGTCCCCGAGGCCGATGCTGCTGACGAGGTCGACGAGCTGGCCCAGGCGGTTCTTGTCGAGGCCGGGGCGGGCGTAGTCCTTCGGGAGAACCCCCTTGAGCGAGGGGTTGTCGCGCTCGATCGCCGCCATGGCGTCGTCGACGAGCGTTCCGATCGTCGGCTGCTTGGCGTGCCCTTTCAGGAAGCTCCAGCGGGCCTCCTTCGGCACCCAGAAGATGTGGATAGCCCGGTACTCGTCGGGGTCCTCGGGGTCGGCGCCGCTCTTCCTGTCGGCCAGGAGCCGGGCGTGCTGCTCCTCGAACGCGTCGGACACGTACTTGAGGAAGACGAGGCCGAGGACGACGTGCTTGTACTCGCCCGCGTCCATGTTCGCCCGCAGGGCATCCGCGGCCCTCCACAGCTGCTCCTCGAACCCGAGGTTCGCGCCGGTGCCGTTCGCCGCCTTCTTCTTCGCTCGCGCCACTCTGACTCCTCCGGGTTCGGGAGAGATTAACCCGCGAGGGGCGACCGCTGGCGGGACGCGAAAGAGCGACCCATTCAGGTTCCTGGCGTTTCAGCCCCTCGAAGCAGTCGACGGTCCGCCCCCCGGAGCAGACCGCCCACTACGGGTCCGGTGAGGCCACGCTCTGCCAGCCTCTCGGGAGATCTCTAAGCCGTCTCTATTCCGAGCTGAAGGAGCACGGCGTGCTCGACGGCCTCGAGGTCGGTATGGGTCAGCCGGCCGAGTTTCGTCGAGAGCCTCTCTTTCGCGACGGTCGTGAGCTGATCGGCCATGGCCTTTCGAGGCTGGCCTCTCAGCGAGACGTAGGCTTCGCTGGGATACAGGCGATCGACGTTCGAGGTGATCGGCACGACCTGGACCCGGTTCAGAAACTGATTGGAAGCGTCGTTGCTGATGACGACGGCCGGACGCCTCTTCTTGACCTCACCACCGAGGGATGGATCGAAGCTGACCCACCAGACTTCACCTCGTCTCATGGGAGACGTCCATCAGCGTGGCCTCGGCCCACTCGTGGGCTTCCGCCTCCCGCTCCTCGTCTGCGGCCATCTGTTGATAGGCCGAGACGAGGTCGCGTGGCAGGACGTGAGGCCGGACGAGGCTCTCGATGAAGCGGCTGATCTTGTGGCGGCCGACGACCTGGTGAAGGCCTTGGTAGACCCGCTCGTCGACCGTGATCGTGAGCTTCTTCTGCATACGTACACGATACGTATAGCCCGGTTCCGTCGTCAAGAGGCCCCGGGCGGGAGCGGCCGTGGAGCGACGTCGACCGGTTACCATCCCC
>CALBDV010000256.1 GCA_937927565.1 uncultured Holophagales bacterium | reverse complement strand
GCCGAGCCGTGGCTCGGCTCGAAGACGGCGAGCTTCTTCCCGATGTTCCCCGAGCAGCCGAAGCCGAGTCCGCCGACCATCTGGGCCGCGAGGTCCGAGATGATGTCGCCGTAGAGGTTCGGGGCGACGAGGACGTCGTAGCTCATCGGGTTCTTCAGGAGCCACATGCAGATCGCGTCGATGTTCGCGTCGTCGACGGCGATCTCCGGGAAGTCGGCCGCGACCTTCTTCGCTTCCTCGAAGAAGAGGCCGTCGGTCGCGCGGACGACGTTCGCCTTGTGAACGATCGTCACCTTCTTCCGGCCGAACTTCCGGGCGAACTCGAAGGCGGCGCGAACGATCCGCTCCGAGCCCTTCCTCGTGTTGATCTTGCACGAGACGGCGTACTGGTCTCCGGGCAGGTCGGCGAAGTGCGCGAATGGCTTGCTGAGGGCGCTGAGCGTCGTGGCGAGGGCGTCCGGCACCGGCGAGAACTCGACGCCGGCGTAGAGGTCCTCGGTGTTCTCGCGGAAGATGATGAGGTCAATCGTGTCCTTGAAGTTGAGGGGGTTGCCCGGGTAGGCCTTGCAGGGCCTGAGGCAGACGTAGAGGTCGAACATCTGCCTCATCCGGACGATCGGCGAGCGGTAGGTGAGCCCCTTGCCCTTCAGCTCGGGGACGAGCTCCTGCTCGGCGGCCTTCACCGGCTTGGAGGTGATGGCCCCGAACATGGCGGCATCGGACGCCTTCAGGAGGTCGACGGTGCGCTGGGGGAACGATTCCCCTTCCGAGCACCAGAACTCCCAGCCGATGTCGCCGTGGGTGTAGACGGCGTCGAGCTTCAGGGCGTCGAGCGTGATGCGGGCGGCCTCCATGACCTCGTTGCCCACCCCGTCTCCCGGCAGCCATGCGATCTTGTGAGCGCTCATCGGAATACTCTCCCGGCGCGCGCCCTCGGGGGGGCGCCCGCGCATCGGAGAGTCTATCTCTGCGCGAAGCCTCGAAGCGGTCGCGAAAGACGGGTCAGGAACGCCCGTACTCCCCCGCGTCGAGGGAGAGGCGCGCCCCTTCCTCGCCGTCGGCGAGCCCGAGCGCGGCGAAAAGCGCGGCGCATTCGGTCCGGAGCGTGGGCAGGAGTGCCGCAGCCTCGGACAGGGTCGCCGGAACGGCCGAAAGCGCCTCCATCTTCGCCGAGTGCGCTTCGACGCGGACGCCCCCGAGGGACGCCGCGCTCGACTTGAGACTGTGCGCCGCCCGCCGGAACGACGCGGCGTCTGCCGCCGTCGCCGCGCGCTCCATCTCCTCGATCCGGAGCGGCGTGTCGCGGCGGAAGATCACGAGAAGAGACGCGACGAAATCCCCTTCGCCCGGCCGCTCCAGACCTCTCAGCGCCTCGAGGGGTCCCGGGACGAGGACGGGGAGCTCCGCCGCCGGCGGCGGACGCCGGGTCTTCCGGGGAGCCCTTCGCAGAGCCGCTGCCAGGTCCTCGACCCGTACCGGCTTCGAAAGGTAGTCGTTCATCCCGGCCGCGGAGCACTTCTCCGGGTCGCCGGTCATCGCGCTGGCCGTCAGGGCGACGATCCAGGGGTCCTTTGCGCCGGGGCCGAGCGCCCGGATGCGCCGGGTCGCCTCGAAGCCGTCCATCTCCGGCATCTGGACGTCCATCAGGACGACGTCGTAGCTCTCGCGACGGACCGCCTCGAGGGCCTCGAGGCCGGTCCTGGCGAGGTCGGCGGCGTAGCCCATCCGGGAGAGGTAGGAGAGCGCGACCTTCTGGTTCACGACGTTGTCCTCGGCGAGGAGGATCCGCAGCGGGTGCGTCTCCGCCAGGTCGCTCGGCAGCGTCGGTGCGGCCCCCCTGCGGCGCCGCCGGCTGACGCTGTCGTCGCGCAGCCCGGCCAGGACCGAGGCGAGGGAGCGAGGCCGGACGGGCCGGGCCAGAGTCCCGACGAAGGAGCCGCGCGTCCCGCCGGCCCGCCGACCGCGGGAGGTGACGAGAAGGAGCGGGAGCTCGTCGGCGTCGCGGATCAGCCGGATCGCCTCCGCCAGGCGGCGGCCGTCGAGCTCCGGCATCTCCTCGTCCAGGAGGCCGACGTCGAAGGGCTCGCGCGCCTCGATCCAGGAGAGAGCTTCCCGCGGGGAGGCCGTTGCCCGAACGACCATCCCCCACGACGAGAGCGTCTCCGCGAGGGTCTCCCGCGAACCGGGGGCGTCGTCGACGAGGAGGACCCTCTGGCCGACGAGGCGGCCCACGCCGGGCATGGCCTCGCTGATGGTGGGAGGCGGTCCCTCGGGCGCGACGAGCGTGACCCGGAAGGTCGAGCCGCGGGACGGTTCGCTCGAAACGCTGATCCCTCCACCCATCCTCTCCGCGAGGCCCTTGCAGATGGCGAGCCCCAGTCCCGTCCCCCCGAAACGCCGGGTCGTCGAAGGGTCCACCTGGCTGAAGCTCTCGAAAAGGCGGTCGAGCCGTTCCTTCGGAATGCCTATTCCGGTGTCGCGAACGACGATCTCGACCGTCCGTTTCCCGTTTGCCGCCGGTTGCGAGGAGGCCCGGAGGACGATCTCCCCGCTGGGCGTGAACTTCACGGCGTTCGACAGGAGGTTCAGGAGGATCTGCCGGACGCGGGTCACGTCTCCCTCGAGCGTGGAGGGGACCGAGTTCTCGATGCGGAAGGAGAGGTCGAGTCCCCTGGCCGCCGCGGCCGGGGCGACGAGGTCGAAGGAGTCTTCCACGGCGTCCCGGAGGGAGAAGGGGCGGCTCTCCAGCTCGAGACGCTCGGATTCCATCTTCGAGAAGTCGAGGACGTCGTTGAGGAGTGTCAGGAGGGTGTCGCCGCTCGTCCGGATCGTCTCGACGTAGTCCCGTTGCTCCGGCGTCAGGGGAGTTTCGAGGAGGAGGCCCGCCATGCCGATGACGGCGTTCATCGGCGTCCGGATCTCGTGGCTGATGTTCGCGAGGAACT